>DAOUBZ010000549.1:0-8529 GCA_034432515.1 Chloroflexaceae bacterium
GACAACATACCCCCCTCTCCCAGGCCGGGAGAGGTCTGCCCTGAGCGTAGCCGAAGGGGGCAGGGGGGTGAGGGCAAGCAGCGCATCAGGACGCCATCCGCCAAAAAACCCACCCCCAATAGGGGGGTGGGTCCCGCCTGGCGGGCGGGTGGCGGCAGCCCCCGTTTCCCCCCTGCCGGTGGCGACGAAGCAGTGGTAGGCATTGGCGCTCGCGCGGCAGCGAGTCGCGAGTACCATGCATGGGGCCAGGGGAGGAACGACAATGACAGCACCGTCGTGCGCGCGGGCGAGGTCGATCAGGGTGGCGTATTTCCCTGACCCCCCGCTATTGCGCGCCCTTCCGGCGACGCCTATACTTGGATCGCTGACCGTTTTCCACCCTCGCTTCGGATCGGCTTCTGCCCGTCCCGCTGCACCCCTGAGGCCGTGATGGCTGACCCGCTCGCCGAGCTCCGTGCCCTCCGCGACGCCGAGACCGACCCTGCCCGCCGGGCCCAACTCGATGCGCTCATCGGCCGTCTGGAGGCCCAGGCGGCGGGCTCATCAGCGGCCCTGCGCCTCGACGGCAGCCAGACCGGCGATGTGACCACCGGCGATGTGGTCGGCCACGATAAGCACGAGGTGGCTGACCAGCGCAACGCTGAGGTTCGCGAGCAAGGTCAGGTCGGCAATCTGATCCAGGGCGATGTTCCCGGAGCAAGCGATGGCGGCTTTCTCGGTCTGGAGGGGATCGCCGACAACCGCGTGCTCTACGTGGCGCGTAACGCGGCCTCAGGTGATGCCTTCCGCCTCTATAGCGTCCCGGCAGCCGGCGGCGCCTCAACGCCGCTCACCGGCGACCTCGGCACCGGCCAGGAGCTCATCGCCGTGCGTGCCACGGCCGGCGGCAACGTCGTCTTCACGAGCGGCACGCGGCTCAGCGGGCCAACCCGCTGGCCCTGGCTCTACGTTGTGCCCGCCGACGGCTCGGCGGCGGCACGTCTGGTGAACATCGCCGCAGGACCGTCGCTGTTCCTCCCGCTCGTACATCGCTGATCCGGCGCCGGGTGTGCGGCAGTGGGCGGTGAGCCCTGGAGCCGGCTCAACAGCGCCAGCCTTGCATGCGGCGAACCGCTATGCTTCGATGCGCCCTGCGGCGGCGACGTAGCAAAGTGGTAATGCAGCGGTCTGCAAAACCGCCATTCGCGGGTTCGATTCCCGCCGTCGCCTCCACAGCCATCGTGCACCACCGTGCAAGCGGCAGCCCCTTCAGATCGGAGGGGCTGCGCTCGTTGTTCGGTAGCCTGGAATGCGTTGAGCCTCGCTACCTGGCGTCAAGCACCTCGTGCACGCGCACGCTGCATGTGCTATGATTTCGTGCTATACTGAATTCATCAACGCGGTCTTAAGGATTCCGCAAACACCCATCCCGTAGCCTGCGGCGGCCTCACCCGCCCGCCGTGCGTCGTCCCTCTACACCACCCCCGCGCAACATCAGCGCACCTACAGGCCCTGCCCGCACCACGTCCCGCACCGGTCACCTGGCTGACCCGCCTGGTGCATGTTGACCATTGCTGACCACGATTGAGTTCCGCCCGGTGCCCTGGCCATTCCTTGAAGCGCGGTCGTTGCGTGTCCCGCACCAGTGCGGGGAAAGAGAGTACTCAGGATGCCCATCGAGCTGCGCGCCTCGGGGCGCTACCGGATGGTAGACCGGGTAGTTGTGGCAGAGCGTATCGGCCTGGGCTGGTGGCTGCTCCAGGCGGCGGTGAGCGCCGGCGGGAGGCAGTTGACCTGGGCGGTCGCTCCCGATGGCCGCATCTACCAGGGCTCGGTGGAGGCGGTACAGCAGACGAATCCCGCGACCTTTCAACCACTTGGCCCGGAGACCGACCTTACCGCGGCCGACCTCCAGTCCCTCGGCGATGGCCCCTACGGCGATGGCGAGATCGATCAGGCCAACCGCCGAACGCTCGGATAAGGTACCCCGCATGGCACAGAATACGGCTGCTGTTCGCATCCTGGCCGCCCAGGCCCGTCTTTGTGAGGAGTTAACCTCGGCCCGAAAGGCGGCGCTGGCCGCTGGTGCCAGCGCAAACGAGGTCGCAGCGCTCGAAGCCCAGCTGCAAGCCGCGCGCAGGCGCTACCAGGAGCTGTCCGTCGATCTGCCGACGGCCAGGCAAGCGGCTGGCCTTGTGCCGGCAAAGCGGCGCCGCCCCTGGTGGCGCTTCTGGTAGGCACCCCGAGGAACAGACTGCGGCCTGTCCGCTCTGCGCTTGCGACAATGCAACGCGGATAGCGCAGGCAGCTGACAGGTTGTCGCTGTCGCAGGATTGCCGAGTGTTATGCTCGGGGGTATTGAGCCTCTCCTGAGCCCTTCCAAGACGCCCTGCGCCCGGTCGCGGGCCGGCTGCTCGCTCGCCGGGTGCCGGATCACGAGGGCCAGCAGCCGCCTGGCCTCCTCGCCCCGCCCTTCCTCTGCAAGGAGCCCGGCCAGCCCGACCAGCGTGTCCAGCATCAGCGGACGGGCCTGGTGCGCCAGGGCGCGGCGCAGGGCGGCGCTGAACCAGCTGTGCGACTCGGCGTGCCTGCCCTCGCCACAGGCCATGATGCCCAGCGTGTTCCACACATACGCCTCGCGACCAGACGCGCCAGGCTGCGCGATACGCGCAAGGCTCTCCTCGCACTGCTGCCGGGCCTCCCCGTAGCGCCCGCTCAGGGCCAGAACATACCCCCGGGTGGAGAGGGCATGAACCAGCAGACCCTCGTGCCTGATCTCCCGGCAGAGGCTCGCGCTTGCCAGGCACGCGTCTGAGGCCGCCTGCCACTCGCCCAGGACGGCATGGACCAGACCCAGGTGGACCAGGGCCTGTGCCTGCGCAAAGGGGTAGTCGAGCGCCGCGCTGATCGCGATGCTCTCTTGCAAGTACCGCCGCGCCTCGTGGTGCGCCCCGATCGCGCAGTGCACCCCGCCGAGGGCGTTCAGCGCCGGGGGGCGGCAGCGCCGGTCAACCTTCGTATTGCAGACGGCCAGGCCCTCGTCGAGCGCGCGCCGGGCCTCGTGGTAGCGCCCCGGCTCGCGGAGCACGCAGCCAAGAATGATCAGCGGCTGGGGCATCGCCGCGTTGTGGCCTGGCTGGCGGTAGGCTGCGATGGCCTCCTCCAGCTGCTGCTGCGCGACCACGAAGCTGCCAAGGAACAGGTTCGCCTGCCCAAGGAAGGTGAGGGCGAACGCCGCCTCCTGGCGCGCTCCGGCCCGGCGTCGCCGTACCAGGCTGCGCTCCACGCGCTCCATCCCGTGCCGCAGCTGGCCCCGCATGATGGCGAACACCCCCTGGTTGGCCAGCACCTGCCCCAGGACCGTGTCCTGCTCTGGCAGGAACGGGGCCTCATCGTCCGCCAGCGCCCCAAGCTGCTCCGCCGCGCTCCCGAACGTTTCCGTGGCCTCCTGGTACCAGCCCCGCTGCTCGTAGACATAGCTGAGGCCGGCCTGGTACTGCGCGACGACGGCCAGCTGCCGGTTGGCGACGGCCCAGCGCCAGCCCGCGCGCACATTCTCGATCTCCACGCTGATCGCGCCGACGACGGCGAGGGCCTGATCGCCCGCCAGCTGGTCCGCGTATTGCCGGAGGGAGACGCCGTAGTAGCGCGCGTGGGTCGCCTGAACCTCGGCCAACTCCTCCGGGGCCTCGGCCAGCCGCTCCTCGGCATACCGCCACACCAACTCATGCAGGTCGTAACGCTCCGGCCCACTGCGGCGGAGGAGTGACTTGTCGGCCAGCATGGCCAGCAACGCGATTGGCGCGCCGGTGATCTGTGTCGCCGCATCTGCGGTGAAGCCGCCGCGGAAGACCACGAGCTGCCGGAAGGCCCGGCGCTCCAGCGGCGACAGCAGGCCCCAGGAGTGGTCGAGCACGGCGCGCAGGCTGCGCGCCGGAGCGAGCCGTGCTGAAGCGCTCATAGCGTCTCGCTGGCGCCGACTGCCCGGGCGCCGTGAGCGCCGCACATGCCGTGGACACCGGGGCCGGGCGGTGTCGAGGAGGAGCAGAGATAGATCCCGGGCGCCGGGGTGCGGTGCGGGCGGAGGCTGATCGTCGGCCGGGTGAGCAACTGGCGCCAGTCGGGCAGGCCGCCGCACAACGGGAGTGGCTCAACCGCGATTGGTGTGTCATTCCGAGCGCAGCGAGAAATCCCGGCCGGGACGCTTCGCTATCGAGCGACGCACCTCTCCCGCACAACGGGAGTGGCTCAACCGCGATTGGTGTGTCATTCCGAGCGCAGCGAGGAATCCCGGCCGGGACGCTTCGCTCCGCTCAGCGTGACATTCGAGGCAAAGGCACTACCCGCACGACCCCCGCATCCCCAATCACGGCGGTCAGCCCACACCTGGCCCCAACGAGGTTCACAGTGCGGCCAGAGCAGAATTATACCAGTTCTCGGTGTAGAAGTTCAGTGCTCCGCTGCAAACCCCTCGACGCCGCTCGCCGCCAGGTCCTTGACCGGTGAGGGTGGAGATGGGGAAGCGGATCGTTCTGATTGTCCCGTCGTTGGAACCCTGTCACCCTGAGCGACGCCGAAGGGCTCAGTATGCTATGACACGGTATCACGAGGGTTTCGCGCGCGTCACGTGATCGTGCTCCACCGTCCGCGGCGGTACGAGAACAGGGTCCTCCGGTCTGCCCTGTGCGACCAGGGCCACGCCGATCAGCATCCAGGACAGGCGGGCCAGGTCGCTATTGACCAGCGCCAGGGGGATGGAGAGCCCAAACACCGCCGGCGCGATCAGCGCGCGCAGGTACGATGCCCGCAGTGCTCGCGGGGTGAAGGGCCGTACGAGCAGCCGCCCGTCGTGGCTCGCGTGCCACCAGACCAGGGCGATCATCATCCCCGTCATCGCGAGCGTCCCCGCGTAGAAGATCGTCGCGATTGCGTCGGCGTGGTCGCCGAGGACGGCGGTCGGGAAGGGCACAAAGCCCACGCAGAGCAGCAGCAGGAGGTTCAGAAACAGCAGGCGTCGGTCGTAGCGTGCGATGCTCCGGTACACGCGATGGTGGGCCATCCAGTAGCTCCCGATCACCAGGAAGCTGACACCATAGCTGAGATACTTCGGCCAGAGGCCGAGCAGCGCGGCCAGGAGCGCGGCACTCGTGGCGTACTCGCCGGCCGGCAGGCGGATCTCCAGTGCCAGCAACGTGATGGCAATGGCGAAGACCGCGTCGCTGAAGAAGACAAGCCGCTCGAGGCCCGTGTCGTCCTCCTGCAAGCGCGGCGTCCAGCGCCCGTCCCGATGCGTGCTCATAGACTTCCTCCAGACTCCGGTTCAGGTTCAATCGGCGCGTCCGCCCCGTTATCGGTGCCGACGCGCTCGACGGCGAGCAGCAGGAGATTCAGGTCGCGAATCCTGGTCAGCACGCCAAACAGCGCGCTCTGGTCGGGCAGGTGCCCACGGAGCGTCGTGGTGCCGTCGCGCTCGTGGCGGAGTTCCAGGCCCGCCAGCCACTGCGCCCAATGTGGTGCCAGGTGTCCGTCGACCCGGATGCTGTAGCCTGGCATTACCTGGCCCTCCCTCCTGGCCGGGCCCGGGGTCGTATGTCGCTCATTGTCACGCTCCCTCTGCATCGTCATGCATCGCCCTGCCCGAGTATCGCTCGCGAACTGGCCCTGCCGCCTCTATCGCTCGGTAGAGTTCGGGATAGAGCTCGTGCTCGCGGTGGGCGGCGCGCATGCCCCCGCGATCTCTATCGCCCGGTAGAGGCGGGCACGGCGCCGCCCGGCTATGCTGGCAGCGTCGGATGGTGAAGCGCTCGACACAGGAGGCGACGATGAATCTCCATATGGACGAGACCAGACGGCTTGGTGAGGGGGAAGACATACGCGACACAGGGCGGGAGCGGCGGGCGAGCCGCTACAGCAGCTCGATTGCAGGCGGGGTGTTCCTGATCGGGCTGGGGATGCTGGCGCTGACCGGCTGGTGGTGGCCGGGGATCATGCTGGTGATCGGCGCTGCCGGTGCAGCCGAACTGATGCGCCAGGGCCAGACCGGCGCGGCGCTCAGCACGTTTGCGGGCTGCGCGGCGATCCCGCTGGGGGTCGCGGTCGTCCAGGCGATCGAGGTGCCGTGGCTGCCGGTCGGGGCGTTTGTCCTGATTGCCCTCGGGCTGCTCTCGCTGGTGCGGGCGACAGGTAGGGCGGAAGGAGGCCGGCCGTGATCGGGCGGATCGTGCGCGGAAGCGCCTGGCTCCTCATCCTGCTCCTGTCGCTGGTCGTCGTGGCGTATGCCGGGTTCGTGCTGGTGACCGGCGCGTTCCCGGCTCCGCTCCGCCCCTCGTTCGCCGTCCACCGCGTGGCGATCGGCGCGCACATCGCGGGCGGGATCGTGGCCCTGGCCATCGTGCCGCTCCAACTCGTGCCGCAGCTACGCGGCCGGCGGGCGCCGGTGCATCGCTGGCTGGGGCGGGTGGCACTGCTGGGGATGCTTGTTGGCGGGCTCGGCGGCCTGGCTATGGCCGCGGTCGCGTACGGCGGCCCTGTCAGTCGCCTCGGTTTCGGCGCACTGGCGCTCGCCTGGCTGGCGACGGCGGGGCTCGGCTACCGGGCGATCCGCCGGCGGCAGGTGGCGGCCCACCGGCGCTGGATGACGCGCACCATTGCGCTGACGCTGGCGGCCGTGACGCTGCGGCTCTGGCTCCCGCTGCTCCTGATCGTGGCGCACCTCTCATTCGACAGCGCCTACCCGCTGGTCGCCTGGCTGTGCTGGGTGCCCAACCTGCTCGTTGCCGAGGTGCTCATCCGCACGCGCCCGTCACGGCCCGCGGTCGCCCAGCCAGGTCAGCTGGCTCCGTAGCCGAGGACCGTACAGGAAGGGGGGGCGGTGGATGGGCCGCGCCGGGACGTGCGGTCGCCCATACGCGGGCGACCGTGGGTTGCCCGCCCCCATCCTGACTTGCGACGGTCAGCACACAGGTGTACGATGTCGGGTCGAAGGGATGTACCCGGCGGAGGACACCTGCCACGATGGACCACCCGCAAGACCATCTATCCGCCATACCGCAGCCCGGGCCTGACCTGCTGCTAACCCGGCTGCACCCCCCGGCCCTGCGCCCCGAGCACGTCGCCCGCCCGCGGCTCGCCGCGATCCTGGCGCGTGGACGGCGAGGCCCGCTGACCCTGGTGGTTGCTCCCGCCGGCTCCGGCAAGACCTCGGTCGTGCTAGCCTGGCTGACAGCGCAGGATGCTGCGCAGCGGAGCGCGCCCGCTGGGACGCGGGCCGCATGGCTGAGCCTCGACGCAGACGCCAACGACCCGGCCCGCTTCTGGTCCTACCTGGCCGCCGCCTGCGACCGCCTTCTCCCCGGCTGCAGCGCGGGGGTCCAGGCCCTGCTCCAGGACAGTCAGCCGCCTGCGCTGGCGGCGCTCGTCGCGGCAGTCAGCAACCACCTGGCGGCCCTCCCGTGGGATGGCGCTGCCGAGCGGCCGTATGTGCTCGTCCTCGATGACTACCACGCCATCGAGCGGACCGAGGTCCACGAGGGCCTGGGCCGGCTCATCGCCCACCTGCCGCCGCAGCTCCACCTGGTGATCACGACCCGGGCCGACCCGCCCTTACCCCTGGCCCGCCTGCGTGCCCGCGGTCAGCTGACCGAGCTGCGCGCCGCCGACCTGCGCTTCTCGCAGGATGAACTGGCCGGCATGCTGGCTGCTGCAGGCGAGCCGCCGCTGAGCGAGGCGGCCCTCGCGACGCTCACGACGCGCACCGAGGGCTGGGCCGCCGGTCTCCAATTGGCCCTGCTGGCCCTTCGCGGTCACCCTGACCCTGAGCGCTTCGTCGCGGCCTTTGCCGGCACCCACCGCTTTCTGGTGGACTACCTCGCCGACGAGGTGCTGGATCAGCAGCCCACACACCTGCGCCGTTTCCTGCTCGAGACATCGATCCTCGACCGGCTCTGCGGCCCGCTCTGCGACGCGGTGCTGGGGGCGGACGATGGCTCCAGGCCTTCCGGGCCTGCTTATAGCCAGCTTCTCCTGGATGAGGCCGAGCGCCGGGGGCTCTTCCTCGTCGCGCTTGACGACGAGCGGCGCTGGTATCGCTACCACCACCTCTTCGCCGAGGTGCTGCGTGTGCGCCTCCAGGCTCTCGCCCCCGAGACCCTGCCCACCCTCCACCGGCGCGCCAGCCAGTGGTACGCGGCGGCCTCCGTGGCCGAGCCTGCTCTGCTGGCTGAGGCGGTGCGGCACGCCCTGGCTGCCGGCGACGACGATGCGGCGGCGGAGTTGGTGGACCGCGTGGCTGCGCGGAGTTGGAGCCAGGGTGACCTGCGGATGACCCTGGAGCTCCTGCGCATCCTGCCCGCCGAGACGATCCAGGAACGCCCGCGTCTGGCCCTCGCCCTCGCGCGCGCCACGCTGAGCGCCGGGGACCTCGACGCGGTCGGCCCGCTCCTGGCCTGTGTCAGGACTGCCCTGGACAGCGGGGCGGTTCTGGGGGACGCGGGGCGCCTGCGCGGCTGGGTCGCGGCCCTGGCCTCCCACGAGGCCCGCCTGCGCAAGCGC
>DAOUBZ010000550.1:0-4038 GCA_034432515.1 Chloroflexaceae bacterium
AGCGAGGGGTCTTGCGCGACCCGCTCAGATTCCTCGCTGCGCTCGGAATGACAAGCATGCGGCATCTTCAATCGTAATTGGTATCACACCCCCGGTCACCCGATCGCGTCGTCGCGTCGTCGCGTCGTCGCGTCCTCGCGTCGTCGCGTCCTCGCCTCGCTAGCCAAGGCAGGCCAGGCCGGCCCGGAGGACGGCGCGGATACGGGCGCGCCCGATCCGCTGCAGGGCCCGTGGCACTGGCATCCAGCGCGCCTGCTCAATGCCCTCCCTGATATCAGGCCGCAGCTGCCCGCCGGTGGCGTACACCAGGTAATAGGTGACGACCTTGCGCCGGCGCCGGCCACGCTTGCTGATGGTGTAGGTCGCCTGCGAGACCAGTTCGCCGACCCGCCCGCTCAGGCCGGTCTCCTCGGCCAGTTCGCGTAGCAGGGCAGCCCGGTCGTCCTCGCCACGCTTGACCCTGCCCTTCGGCAGGGTCCACATGCCGCCCCGCTTCTTAATCAGCAGGATCTGCAACTCGCCGCTTTCGGTGAGTTGGTAGACGATGGCTCCAACGGCGCGAATCGCCACGCTAGTTTGCTTCCCCCGACGCCTCGCTGGCAGCGAATCATACTATGGTACAATAGTACCATCATACTTAAAAATGGAGTGAAAAACTCTGATGCTGCGTTTTCGCTGTCGCCTGTTACTGGCGGTGTTCCTCCCCGTGCTGGCGCTGCTGCTGGCCACGCCGACCCATGCCTGGCCCACGTCTGGCCATGCTACCGCCAGCACGCCGATCGCCCAGCGCTCCGTGGCGCCGAGCGCGGCGCAGGTAACGCTCGCCCAGACGCTCGACCAGCGGCTCTACCTGCCGTTGCTGGCCCGGGCGCCACTGGCGAGTATCGAGTTTGCGAGTGAGGTCGATCCGGAGACCGGTGTGCCGATTGCCCCCACGGCAAGCTTCAACGCCGGCCTTGATCTGCTCTGGGTCTCGGTGCGGCTTGAGGGTTACGCGGGCCGCAGCATGCGGCTCGATTTCACCTACGCTGACGACGAGACGCTCGTCGGGCGGACGCGTACCGTCGAAGGGGACGACTACCGCTTTACGACGGCCTACTGTATTACCACGGCCTTTTCCTGTGAGCGCGGGCGCCTGGTGCTGCCGGTAGGCCAGTACACGGCGCGTGTCTTCATCGATGGGGTGCAGGTGCAGGAGGCAGTGGCGACGATTCGCTAGTACCATTGCCTACGCGGCCCGCCAGCGTTCGATGAGGGCGAAGCCCGCGCGCCAACCGCCGAGCAGCAGCAACGCCACGAGGAACGTCACCACGTAGAATGACAGCGGGCTGAAGCGGCCGATCAGGATGGCGCGAAACACTGCACCCAGTACCAGGCCGCCGATCCAGCCGATCAGGGTGCTGAGCAGCATCGGGCCGAGCCCCCGTGTCCGGCCAGGACTGTAGGCGCCGGCCAGCGCTCCGGCGATCAGCCAGCCGAGCAGGAACGGTGCTGCGGTGCGCGCTACCTCCACAATGGCGTCCAGGCCGGCGGCCTGGCCGTGGCTGCGCCGCCCGATGGCCGCGAAGACTAGCATTGCCGCCATGTCGCCCGCCACGAGGATCGCCGTGCGCCGGCCAGCGGCGCGAAGGTCCGTTTGCCGTGTCGTCATCGGTGTGGTCGCCTCCACTATGAGAACCCGGCCCCATTATACCCGGGAGCGGGCCGGTGCGATGATACTGCTGGTGAACCTGGGTAGGCGGGCCTCAGGCCCGCGCACCCGGCGTAGGCAAAACGGGGTCCGCCAGCAGTATCTTGCACTGTCTTGGGGGCACGTCTCTGTGTATGCGGGCTACCCGTGGAGGTTCTTATGGCCCCGATCATCCACTGGTTCCGGCGCGATCTGCGCCTCGGCGATAACGCGGCCCTGGCCGCGGCAGCCGACGCGTCGGGTGGCGCGGTCATTCCGCTGTTCATCCTCGACGAGCGGATCCTCTTCGGGCGCTTCGCCAGCCCTGGACGGGCGGACTGGCTGCTGGCGCAGCTGCGGGCGCTCGATGCAAGCCTGCGCGCCCGTGGCTCGCGCCTGATCGTGCGGCGCGGCGAGCCCCTTGCCGCCCTGCTGGCCGTGGCCCGCGAGAGCGGCGCTGCCGGCGTCTACTGGAACCGCGATTATACGCCCTATGCGATCAGCCGTGACCGTGCGGCGAAAGCGGCGCTACGCGCGGCCGGTCTCGCCGCCCATAGCTTCAAGGACGCGGTGATCTTCGAGTTGGACGAGATCCTGAGCGACGCGGGCCGGCCCTACACCGTCTATACGCCCTATGCGCGCCGCTGGCGCCAGCGCCTCGCCGCTGAGGGTTGCACCCCGCACGCGAGCCCGCAGCTCGTCCCCTGTGCGGTCTGGCCCGCCAGTCTGCCCATTCCCACGCTGGAGGAACTGGGACTGCGCCACGACCTGGCGCTGCCGCCCGCAGGTGAGGCTGCTGCCCTGGAGCGGCTGCACGCCTTTGTGGACCTGCGACGCGAGCTCGGCATCGCCGGCTATGCTGAGCAGCGCGAGCGCCCGGGTGTCGATGGCACCTCGCGCCTCTCGCCCTACCTGCGCCTCGGCGCGCTCGGGGTGCGCACCGCCTTGCAGGCGGCGCTCGCCCTCGAGATGGAGCCAACCCTGAGCCCTGTGGCCCACGACTCGATCGGGCGCTGGATCGGCGAACTGGCCTGGCGCGACTTCTACGTCCAGGTGCTCTACCACTTCCCCCACGTCATGCAGGGCGCGTTCAAGCGCGAGTATGACGCGCTGGCCTGGGAGAACGACGAGGCGCTGTTCCAGGCCTGGCAGACGGGGCGCACCGGCTACCCGATCGTCGATGCGGCAATGCGCCAGCTGCGCCAGGAGGGCTGGATGCACAACCGCGCTCGGATGATCGTCGCCTCGTTCCTCACCAAAGACTTGTTGGTCGACTGGCGATGGGGTGAGCGCCACTTCATGCAGCTACTGCTCGACGGCGACCCGGCGGCCAATAACGGCGGCTGGCAGTGGGCCGCGGGGACCGGTACCGATGCGCAGCCCTACTTCCGCATCTTCAACCCGGTCAGCCAGGGCGAGAAGTTCGACCCCGAGGGCGCCTACGTGCGGCGCTACGTGCCCGAACTGGCCGGCGTGCCCGCCCGCTTCATCCACACCCCGCATTTGCTGCCCTCGGCAGAGCAGCTCCGCGCCGGCGTCGAACTGGGGCGCGACTATCCACGGCCGATCGTCGAGCACAAGGCGCGGCGCGCGCTGGCCCTGGAGCTGTACGGGCGGGTGCGCGCGGGGGAGCGATGAGGTCTTCCAGGGGCTGCTATACTTGAAGTGACGCGGAACCGTCGCGGGGTGCAGAGAGGTGGGCGATGAGCAGTGAAACGACGCCGGAGGAACTGCCCGCGCTGCAGCAGGCCTACCTTGAGGCGATGCTCGCCGGCAGCGGGCGGGCCGCCGACCGGGTGGTCGAGGGCGCCCTGGACTCGCAGCTGACGCCCCAGCGCATCTATCTCGACATCTTCCAGCCCACGGCCTATGCGATTGGCCGGCTCTGGCAGCACAACCAGGTAAGCGTGGCCCAGGAGCACCTGGCGACGGCGATCATCGAGCGGCAGATGGGCGAGCTGCACCCGCTCTTCCGGCCGCAGCAGGAGCGCGGCCGGACCATCGTGATCGGCTGCGTGCCCGACGAGTGGCACCGGGTCGGTGCGCGCATGGTCGCCGACTTCTTCGAGGCCGCGGGCTGGACGGTGCACTACCTCGGCGCTGCGGTGCCCACCCGTGACCTGGTGGCGATCACCCGTGAGACGGGAGCGGACCTGGTGGGCGTGTCGGCGCAGATGCTCTTCAATCTGCCCAGGGTGGACGAACTGGTGCGGGCGCTGGACGCGGCGGGTCTCGCCGGCATCCCGGTGATCGCCGGCGGCATGCCCTTCAGCGAGCAGCCAGGGCTGGCGGCGGCGCTCAACGTGCGTGGCAGCGGTGCCGATGCGGCAGCGGCCCTCGCAGTGGCCGAGCGGGTGCTGGCGGGGCCG
>DAOUBZ010000551.1:0-9282 GCA_034432515.1 Chloroflexaceae bacterium
AGCGAGGGGTCTTGCGCGACCCGCTCAGATTCCTCGCTGCGCTCGGAATGACAAGCATGCGGCATCTTCAATCGTAATTGGTATCACACCCACCCTGGCGCCCGTTTCTCCAGAAAGGCCCGCAGCCCCTCCTGGCCCTCGGGGCCGGTGCGCGCGGCGGCGATCGCGCCGATGACGTAGTCGCGGGCCTCGGCAGGGGGCAGGCTGGTGACGGCGGCCACCAGGGCCTTGGATGCCGCCACCGCCTGCGGCCCGCAGCTGAGCACGGCGCTGACCACGCGCTCGACGGCGGCATCGAGTTGCTCGGCTGGCGCCACCTCGTGGGCCAGGCCGATCGCCAGCGCATGGTGCGCAGTGAAGCGGCGCGCGCTCATAAACAGCGCCCGGGCGTGGCCGGGGCCGATCCTGGGCACCACGTAGCGGGCGATCACCGCGGGCAGTAGCCCCAACCGCGCCTCGGTGAAGCCAAAACTGGCCTCCTCGGCGGCCACCACCACATCGCAGCAGGCGGCCAGGCCCACTCCGCCGCCAAGGGCTGCGCCGTGGATGCGCCCCACCACGGCTATGGGCAGTGTGTTCAGAGCCTCGAGCATAGTGTCGAGGCGCGCCGCGTCGGCCAGGTTTTCGGCATGGGTGTAGTTCAGGCTCTCGCGCATCCAGTTGAGGTCGGCGCCGGCGCAAAAGGACGGCCCGGCGCCACGCAGCACCAGCACGCGCAGCCCGGCGGCCTCCCGCAGTGCCGTGCAGGCGGCGTGGAGCTCGGCGATCAGCTGTGCATTGAAGGCATTGTGCACCTCCGGGCGGTTCAGGGTCAGCGTCGCCAGCGGGCCGGTTCGCTCGAGCAGCACCAGTTCGCTCATGGTCGGTTCCCTTCTTACACGGGGACGGCCACCTCGCCCAGTACGGTGTGCAACACCCCGGTGGCGCTGCGGCCACGGAGCGCGCTTTCGGGGCGCACCAGCAGGCGGTGGCCCAGCACCGGTCCGGCGAGGTGCTTCACATCATCGGGGGTGGCGTAGTCGCGCCCCTGCAGGGCGGCCAGGGCCTGGGCGGCGCGGAAGAGGGCGAGCGTTGCCCGGGGGCTGGCGCCGAGCATCAGGTCGGGGTGGGCGCGCAGCGCCGCGGCCAGCCGCACCAGGTAGTCGCGCAGAGGCTCGGCCACGTGCACCGTCCATACGGCGCGCTGCAACGCGGGCAACTGGCTGCCGTCGGCCACCGCGGCGAGGCTGCTGATCGGGTGGGCGCTCTCGAGCGCCTTGAGCAGCGCCAACTCTTCGGTGGGGCTGGGGTAGCCCAGGCTGACCTGGAGCAGGAAGCGGTCAAGCTGGGCCTCGGGCAGCGGGAAGGTGCCCTCGAACTCGACCGGGTTCTGGGTGGCCAGCACCAGGAAGGGCGCCGGCAGCGGGTAGGTCGTGCCGTCCACGCTGACCTGGCCCTCGCCCATGGCCTCAAGCAGCGCGCTCTGGGTGCGCGGTGTGGCCCGGTTGATCTCGTCCACCAGCAGCACGTTGCTGAAGATCGGCCCGGGCTGAAAGACGAAGCGCCCCTCGTCCTGGCGGTAGACACTCACCCCGGTGACGTCGTTGGGCAGCAGGTCGGGCGTGCACTGCAGTCGCCGGAAGCTCACGCCAAGCGAGACGGCCAGCGCGCGGGCGAGCATGGTCTTGCCGACGCCAGGCACATCCTCGATCAACGCGTGGCCGCCGCAGAGCAGCGCCACCAGCAGCAACTCCACCGCCTCGGCCTTGCCGATGATGACACGGGCGACGTTCGCGCGCACCGCCTCGGCGAAGGGTGGGATGTCGGCCAATGAAGGTGGCATTGTCATCCCGTCACCGGGTCGCCCCCCGACGGGGCCCATTGCCCCGTCACGATCGTGGCGGCGAATTGATCGGGCGGTTGGCGCGGCCCAATGGGCCGCCATCCGTAGGGGCGCCCCGGCGTGGGCGCCCTCGGACCACCGTGTCCATCCGGTTACCCGGTTCCCGCGTCACCCCACGGCGCGGCCCAATGGGCCGCCACGCCGCCATACGGAGGGGCGGCGTCGCGCCCCCGCCGCCTCGTGCCCCCGCCGCCTCGCGTCACCCGGTCACCCACGGCGGGGTCGGGGGTCGCGCCCCCGCCTCACGCGTCCTCGCGTCCTCGCGTCCCCGTGTCACCCACGGCGGGGTCGGGGGTCGTGCCCCCGCCTCACGCGTCCTCGCGTCCTCGCGTCCCGGTGTCACCTCATCACCTCAAAACTGCCCCGCGAAGTGGCAGGCTGCCCAGTGGCCCTTCTTCTTCTCCTCGAAGGCCGGCTCCTGCTCCTTGCAGATCTCCTGGGCCAGCCAGCAGCGCGGGTGGAAGCGGCAACCTGCGGGTGGGTTGATCGGGCTCGGCACGTCGCCCTGGAGCACGATCCGCTCGCGGCGCTGGGTCGGGTCGGGGTGGGGGATGGCCGAGATCAACGCCTTCGTATAGGGGTGCAGCGGCTCGCGGAACAGGTCGTCGCGACCGGCGAGTTCGACGATCTTGCCCAGGTACATCACGCCGACCCGGTCGGAGATGTGCTCGACCACGGCCAGGTTGTGGGCGATGAACAGGTAGGTCAGGCCGAACTCGCGCTGCAGGCTCTTGAGCAGGTTGAGCACCTGGGACTGGATCGAGACGTCGAGCGCGCTGACCGGCTCGTCGCAGACGATGAGCTTGGGCTCCATGATCAGCGCTCGGGCGATGCCGATGCGCTGGCGCTGGCCACCGGAGAACTCGTGGGGGAAGCGGTCCGCGTGGCCGGGGTGCAGGCCGACCTTGGTCAGCACCTCACGCACGCGCTCAGCGCGATCGGCCTTCGTGCCCAGACCGTGAATGGTCAGTCCCTCGGCCACGATCGCGCCGACGGTCATGCGCGGGTCGAGCGAGGCATAGGGGTCCTGAAAGACGATCTGCATATCGCGGCGCAGGGCCTTCATCTGCCGCCCGCTGGCCTTGAGCACGTCTTTGCCCTCGAAGAGCACCTCGCCGGCGGTGGCCCGTTCGAGGCGCAGCACAGTGCGGCCGGTGGTCGTCTTGCCGCAGCCGCTCTCGCCGACCAGGCCCAGCGTCTCACCGCGGCGCACGGCGAAGCTGACGCCATCGACGGCCTTGACGTTGGCGACGGTGTGGCGCAGAATGCCGCCCTTGATCGGGAAGTGCTTGACGAGGTTGTTCACCTCCAGCAGCGTGCTGCTGTCGCTCTGCGGGATGGGAGTCGCCGGCGTGATCTTCGGGGCTGCCATACTTCCTCAATTCAAATGCAAAATGCATGAAGTCCCTGGGCATCCAGCCACCGGCAAGCGACGTGCCGCCGGTAGTGGCTCAACCACGAATGGTATGTCATTCCGAGCGCAGCGCGGAGTCCCGGCCGGGACGCTTCGCTCCGCTCAGCGTGACCTTCGAGCCAAAGCCACTCCTGCGCCGTCCAATCGATGCTGTTTTGCATTTTGCATGCTACATTTCCCATTACTCGTACAGCCAGCAGCGCACCTTGCGCCCATCGTCGAGCTCGAACATGGGCACCGGCTCATCGCAGCGGGCGAAGCGCCGGGGGCAACGATCGGCAAAGCGGCAGCCGTCCGGCGGGTTGATCAGGCTGGGCACGGTGCCGGGGATGGTCGCCAGTTCGTCAACGATCTCGCCCAGCACCGGAATCGAGGCCAGCAAGCCCTGGGTGTAGGGATGCTTCGGGTCGGCGAAGAGCGCTTTGACATCAGCGTACTCAACCACCTGGCCGGCGTACATAACGATCACATTGTCGACCATCTCGGCGATCACGCCCATGTCGTGGGTGATCAGGATGATTGAGGTCTCGATCTTCTCGCGCAGGGCGCGCATCAGGTCGAGGATCTGGGCCTGGATGGTCACATCGAGCGCGGTGGTTGGTTCATCGGCGATCAGCAACTCGGGGTTGCAGGCCAGCGCCATGGCGATCATCACCCGTTGCGCCTGCCCACCCGAGAGTTCGTGCGGATACTGGGTGATGCGCCGCGCCGGGTCGGGCAGGCCGACCATCGAGAAGAGTTCGATTGCGCGGCGACGCGCCTCCTCGCCACGCAGGCCCTGGTGGATCTCGAGCGCCTCGATGATCTGGTCGCCCACCCGGAAGACCGGGTTGAGGCAGGTTGTCGGTTGTTGAAAGACCATCGAGATCCGGTTGCCACGGATCTTGCGCATCTCCTCATCGCTCAGCGCGCGCACATCGGTGCCATCGAAGATGACCTCGCCCTCAACGATGCGGCCCGGCGGGTCCTGGATCAGGCGCAGAATGGAGAGCGAGGTGACGCTCTTGCCCGAGCCGCTCTCGCCGACGATGCCGAGCGCCTCGCCCCGGCGCAGCGTCAGGTCGATGCCGTCCACGGCGCGCACCACGCCCGCTTCGGTGAAGAAGTAGGTCTTGAGCCCGCGCACCCTGAGCAGCACATCACGGTGCTGTGACCTGGTCTGTGGCGCGGCGGCGGGGGCGGAGACAGGAGTAGTGCTCACGATAGGCGCCGTTCTAGAGTTTCATGCGCGGATCGAGGGCATCGCGCAGACCATCGCCGATGAAGTTGAAGGCCAGGGAGCAGAGGAAGATCGGCAGCCCCGGGATAAGCGGCATCCAGGGGTGGTTGAACATGTAGCTGGTGGCGAAGCCCATCATGTTGCCCCAGGTCGGTGTCGGGTCCTGGACGCCGAAGCCGAGGAAGGAGATCGCCACCTCGCTGACCAGCGCGGCGTTGAGGCCCAGGGTGAAGGCGACGATCAGCGGCGGGAAGGCGTTGGGGAACACGTGGCGGCCCAGCACCCACACATTCGAGCCACCGAGCGAGCGGGCCGACTCGATGTACTGCATCTCGCGCACCTGCAGCACCATGCCGCGCATCAGGCGCGCGATGCCGACCCAGCCGAGCGAGGCCAGCACCAGGATGAGCAGCGCCACCTGGGTCGCCTCACGGTTGGGCACGGCCATCATCCAGGCCACCGGCCCGATGATCCACGACGGCAGCACAATCAGGTCGGCGTTCTGGATCATGATCGAACTGAGGATCAGCAGGATCGGCAGGTCGGGGATGGTCGCCACGAACTCCATCACCCGGCTGATGACATTGTCCGTCCAGCCGCCGAAGAAGCCGGCCAGCAGGCCGAGGATCGAGCCGACGATGGCGACCAGCATGGTCACCGAGAGCGCGACCATGAGCGAGACGCGGGCCGCATAGATCACGCGGGTGAAGAAATCGCGCCCGAGGTGGTCGGTGCCCAGGATGTGCAGTTTGCCGGTCGCTGGATCGGCGCTCATCGGCGGCAGGGCCACCCGGTTGAGCCCGATGTCGTCGCGCGGAAAGGGGGCGATCCAGGGCGCCAGGAGCGAGGCGCTGAAGATCACGATCAGGATGCCCAGGCTGATCATAGCCAGGCGATGGCGCCGAAAGCGCCGGAACACCACCGCCCACTGACCCTCGGATCGCCGGGGGGGACGTTCCGCAGCCTCGGGGATGGCCGAGGTGGTTGTTGCCATGAAAGGACGCTCCTCCCTTGCGCGAGCGTTCCTGCCGGGCAGAAGCAGCGCTATGTTAGACGAATACGGGGATCAACGACGGTATACAGGATATCAGAGATCAAATAGCCGATCAACACCAGCACCGTACTGATGAAGAGGATGGCCATGGCCACGGTGTAATCGCTGCGCCCGAGCGCATCGACCAGCAGGCGCCCCATGCCGGGCCAGTTGAACACCGACTCGGTGATCGCCGCGCCGGCGACCAGCGTCGGCAGCACACCGGCCAGCAGCGTGACGAAGGGGATCAGCGCGTTGCGCAGCGCGTGCTTGGTGATCACCAGCCGCTCCTGCACGCCCTTGGCCCGCGCGGTGCGCACATAGTCCTGCCGCAGCACCTCAAGCATACTGGCGCGCACAAAGCGGCTCCAGCCGGCGATGTTGAAGAAGGTCAGCACCGAAACCGGCATAATGAAGCGCAGGAACCGATCGAGCAACGAGCCGGCTTCCACCCTGCCAATCCAGGGGATGGTATAGTCCCGCACCGCTTGCGCGCCACCCGAGGGCAGGTAGGGCAGCCCGGCATCCTTGGCCAGCACCGAGAAGATCAGGATGGCCATGACGCCCATAAACAGCGTCGGCAGCGAGGAGCCGACGAAGGTGACCGTGGTCATCACATAATCGAACCGCGAATACTGGCGCACCGCCGAGTAGATGCCGATCGGCACGCCGATCAGGATGGCGAGCAGCGTCGAGACCCCCATGAGCCAGAGGGTGTAGGGCAGCCGGCTCATCAGCAGGTCGCTGATCGGGCGGTCGCGGGCGATCTGCTGCGAGAGGCCGAAGTCGCCGAAGACGATTCCGCGGCTGCTGCGGCGGCTCTCGAGGTCGGCCAGGGTCACCACCCGGTCGCAGCCCTCTTCAACGACCTCGACCGTGCCATCGGGGTAACGCAGCCGCACCTGCCCCGGGATGGCGCAGCCGACCACGGTGTCGGGCGGCAGGAGATTGAGCCCGCCGACCTGCACCGGGCCACGGGGGAAGCCGGCCAGCCAGCGGGTGAAGCGTACCGGCAGATAGAGATCAAGCTCATACCGCGCCTTGAGGCGCGCAATATCTTCTTCAGAGACGCGGTTGCGCCCCGTATTCTGCATCTGCTGCAAAAAGAGCAGCGGCCCGCCCGGCGCAAGGTACAACAGGCCGTAGGCCAGCATAGCCGAGAGAATGGTCACGATCACCATTTGAATCAGGCGCCGGATGAGGTAGGCGGTCATGGCTTCTTCTGGGGGTGGCGCCACCCCGTGAGGCCGCAGGTGGCGCCACCCCGTGAGGCCGCGGTACCGGCGCAGCCGGTGCTAAGGCCCTACGGACGATCAACGCACGAACAGGTTCATATCCATGTGCTCCCAGGTCGGGCTGGCATCGGTCTTGGCTTCGATCTTGCCATCTGCCGCAGCCTTGAGCACCGTCTCCACCTCGGGGCCGGCGCCCAGCGTCGCCTTCTCGAGGATGTCGACCTCGCCGGTCAGCAGCGCCGCGACGGCCGCGTTGGTGTCGGCGAAGAACTGGATGATCACGTTCTTGACCTTGGGCGCGCCGAGCACGAAGTTCGGGTTGGCCTCAAAGACCATGCTCTGGCCCTTGTTCCACTCCTTGAGGATGTAGGGGCCATAGCCCAGCGGCGTCTCGGCCACCTCCGGCAGGGTCGCCCACTCCTTGGCCGGCACATCGGCCAGCTTGCGCCCGTCGCTCAACTCCAGGTGCGAAGGATAGCCGCCATAGGGCGCGTTGAAGTAGGTCGGCCACTGCACGCCGGGCAGGAAGGTGATCGTGTAGCTGGTATCGCTGGTCACGTTCACCCCCTCGGCGCCCTGGTGCGACTCACAGAAGGTGAGACTGACGTTGCCCGACTCGGGGTCGCAGACGATCTTGACGCCTAGTTCGAGGTCCGCCTTCTTGAGCGGCTCACCATCGGACCAGTTGATGCCCTTGATCAAGTCGTAGGTCACGGTGAGCTGGTTCATCTTCACCGTACCGCTCTCGTAGGTCACCGTCTCGCCGTCGGAGTTGACCAGTTCAACCCCCGGCTTGAGTTCGACCGCCGCGCCGGTAGCATCCCAGACCGTATCGCCTTCCTTGACCTCGATCACCTCATTCTTGGCCTTGCCGCTCTCGATCGTCGAGAGGCCATCCTGCAGCACCGGCTGGAAGTCGTAGCTGTACTGGGTGGTCAGCACACCCTCGACCAGTTGCGCCGCCTGGCGCTGCACAGCGGCGCTCTCAACCAGCGTGAACATCGATGCCGGCTCCTGGGTGAAGCCGAGGATGATCGTATCCTCGTTGTCACTGCGCGCCCACTCGTAGGCGTTGGCGGTGATGTACTCGGTGGGGTTGGGCGTCATGTTCTGGAGGGCCTTGTTCCAGCCGTAGGCCTCCAACCGCTGGAAGAGCGGCAGGCTGACCATGTCCTTGGTGAAATCGACCTGGAAGGCCTTGTAGTTCTTGATGCGCTCCTCGCGATCCAGCGTATTGTTGGCCGCGGTGATCGCATTGCTGGCCGCCTGGTTGCACCAGCCCATGTAGTTCTGGCCGTTCCAGTTGTTCTCGGGCAGCGGGATCTGGTCGCAGGCGTAGAGCGTGCGACCGCCCGGATCGGCCTCGCCCACCCAGGCGAAGGCGCCCAGTTCGAAGTCGCGCCGGCGCAGGCCCGAGGCGCTGCCGAACCACCAGGAGGCCGGGGCGTGCTTGCGGATGATCTGGATGCCGCAGTTGTCGAGCAGTTGCTTCTCCAGCACGGTGGCCCAGGTGATGCGGAACTGGGCATTGGTGGTGGTGAACTCAAGGGTCAGCGGCGCGCCGTCGGCGTTGCTGCGCACCGTCTCGCCCTCGCCCAGTTTCCAGCCGGCCTCCTCAAGCAGGGCCTTGCCCTTCTCCGGGTCGAAGGGGTAGGTCACGATCCCGTCGGCCTCGGTGGCCACCGCCCAGTGGGTCTTGGGCAGGTTGGTATCCATGAGCAGCCCCTCCTGCTGCTCAGGCGTCAGATAGCTATAGACCGACCGGATCAGTTCGGAGCGGTTGGTGCAGTAGGCGATCGCCTGGCGCACCTTCGGGTCACCCAGGATCGGGTGCGGGGTGGTGAACGCAGCGCCAGCAGTGGTGCCGGGGGCGCCACCCTCGGCCGTCGGCGCGACCACCACGGTCTCGCGTACCGGCTCAGCAGTCTGTACCACAACTACCGTCTCGCGGATTACCTCGGGCGCCGCCGGGGCGCCGCCGCAGGCCGCCAGGATGGGGACGAGGACCGCCATGAGCGCAAGCATGGCGGCGGGGCGTTTGAAAAAGCTACCCATCGTCGTTCAGACCTCCTTACAGGAGAACACCGTTTCGATCGTCGTCAGCGACGACTGCGAACGCGCCGGCCGCGCTGCAGGCTACGGCCGGGTGGTTGGAGACACGCCGCCTCGGTGGGCTGCCGCTGATGTGCGTAGCGCGCACAACACAAACGCGCCGCGATCCGCTATCGGGAAGCGAATGCCGCGCGCACAAGCCGTGTGGGCCGCGATGCTCGCGTCGGGCGTGGAATGGCCACTGCACATGCCGGCGGTTTATCCGATAAAGCGTGATTAACAATAATTATAACGCGGATCGGTGACTGCTGTCAAATGTTAAGCGCGTTAAACAATTACGGTTTTTTCGCTTCAGAATGGGTAGAAACGCCCCGGAAGCGGCGCTGATGCAACGTCATTTGGGGCAAGCCCCGACCCCCAGGTTGTTCGGTGGTGTTGGCGGCGCAG
>DAOUBZ010000552.1:0-4236 GCA_034432515.1 Chloroflexaceae bacterium
GCCCAACAAGAGCGAGCTCAGCCAACCGCCCACCGCCGAGCCGACAACGCCCAGCAGGAGGTCGATGAACCAGGGGTAGCTGCTCCGCATCACGAAGCCTGCCACCCCGCCGACGATCAGGCCCATAACGAGCCAGAGGATGAAGCCCCACATAGTCGTCGCTCCTTCATAGCCGCCTGGCGGCGGCTCATGGCGATCAGGCCTTGCGTGCCAGCGACTCAGCCAGCTGCTTGAGCTTCTTGAGCGTGTTCTTGACCAGCAGTGAGTCGGCAGGGTTGCCGCCGGCCACGAAGGCGCCGAGCATACCACCGGCCGGCTCATAGGCGTAGGTGTAGCGGACGCGCGAGTCCCTGGCGCCGATCCCGAGAAAGCCACCCGAGCGGTCGAGGTCGAAGGTGTGGGTCCGCTCGTCGTTACCAAGCCGGGTTGCGAGCTTGAGGATCGAGCGTTGCTCGTCGACCGCGAGCACCGCGCCGGTGCCACTCTGGTCGCCGTGGCGCCACTGGAAGGTGGCGCCGGGCGCGACCTCGGTGAGCCCACTGATCTGCTCGAGCTGAGAGATCCAGAGTGGCCACTTACTCGCATCGCACATGAGCGCCCAGACCTGTTCGGGCGCCGCGTCGATCTCGACATGCTGTTCGAAGGTGACGGCCATTCGCTGCTCCTTGCATAGCTGCGCCGCGGATGCAGCGCGCGATTCAGTATGACCAGAGGACGTATGGCTGATTATAACAGCCCGCCGGGCTTGTTGCACTCCCCCTGCGGCCAGGATCATCGTGTCCGCACGCCAGGCTACGGGCGTGTCAGGGCCACATCGGCGCCTGCGGTCACTGTGCCGACCGTGACCACGACCGCGCCAGCGCGGGTCTGTGGCTGGTACCGTTGCGTCTCCTGGTCCGCCACGAGTGCCGGATCGAAGCGTAGCGTGTAGCTGCCCGCCGTCGGTCGCACCATTGCTGACGGCCGTATCGGCGGCGTTGCTAACGACCACGATGGTGCGCGCGGCCGGTGGCGCGCGGTTCGCCGCGTCCTGCACGGCAAAGCTCAGCCGCAGCATGGCGCCGATGGCGTGGACGGGGTAGCGCGGGTGGACGTAGGGCGGCCCGACAGCCTGCTCGCGCCGCTGGTCGTCCCACCATTTGTAGGAGTTTGGCACCGCCAGGATGGTGCTCGTCGCCGCGCGGATCGTGAAGGGTGGCAGCCCCTCGACATGAAACATCGGTGCCAGCAGGGCCACCTGGGCGACATCGGCGCGACGGCGGGTCGCCAACGAGGAGCGGGCGGGTCAAGAGCCATACCCCCAGCGCGGTGACCAGCAGCGCCACGGCCCCCAGGGCGACCAGGAGCCAGCGCAGCAGCGGGTGCGCGCCGAGGAGCGCGATGGAGCGAGCCACGAAGCCACGCAGCCGGGTGGCGAACGCTCCCCCGTCGCCTGCAGCCGTGGCGAGCTGTAGCGCAGCGAGGATCGCGCCAATACAGGCGAGGCACGGGACGGTGATCCAGCCACTGAAGATCAGCGCGACGATGGTCAGCACGGCCCCGATGAGCACGCGCTGTCCAAGGCTCGCGCCGAAGAGTTCGGGGGTCGCAGCGCCATACACCAGGTTAGCGGCCTGGAAGACGAGGACATAGCTCAGCAGGGCCGTCAGCGCGCCGGTGAGCCCGCCACGAGCCTCGGTGAGCAGGCGGGGCCGGGCGACGAGCAGCCACCAGCTGAAAGCCCCGGCAGCAGCAGACGTAACAGCGACGAGCACACTGGTCAGCGTCAGGTCGGCCCTCGGTCGGCTCCCCTGGCAGAGCCGCACCAGGGCGGTCGCTACGGCACCCAGGGCAAGCGCCGCGATCAGCGTCCAGAACTGCCAGCGCGCGGCGGGCCCGAGCGCCGCGGTCTCTCGATCCGGTGATCACGGGGCTGACTGCATCAAGGGCGCTCCCACGAGAGAGGTCGGGGTGATCGCAGGGCAGGGAGTCGATATCAGTGGCTCGATCCGCGACCGCGTGGTACAATCGCCCCGCTGGTCGTGTACGCACCACCGTCTGACGAACCCCAACGAACCCATGCCCTACCGGCTGATCGCGATCGACCTCGACGGCACCCTGCTTGACCCTGGCCACCGCCTGAGCCCCGGCAGCGCCGCGGCTATCGCCGCCTGCGTCGCGCGCGGCGGCCGCGTTGTGCTCGCTACCGGACGCAGCTTCACCTCCGCGGCGCCCTCCATCCACGAACTGGTGCTACACTGATGCGCCTGACGCTCACCGTACTGCCGGGCCGCCTGGCGCTCTGCCGGCTCGCACCCGGCGCGGCGTTGCCGCTGGAGGCGCTCCGTGGCCCGTTCTGGTCGCTGACCGGCACCGCAGCGGAGCTGTCGCTGGTCTGCCCCGAAGCAGCAGCACCAGCTGCAGCGCGCTGCGAGCCGGGCTGGCGCGCGCTACGTGTCGAAGGGCCCCTCGACCTGGCGCTCACCGGCGTGATGGCGGCCATCGCCGCGCCGCTCGCTGCCGCCGGGGTACCCATCCTTCCCATCGCTAGCTTCGACACCGACTACGTGCTGGTGCGCGCTGCCCAGCTCACGGCAGCCGTGACGGCGCTGCGCGGCGCCGGGATGATCGTCGACGACGTTTGAATGCCATGGCCAAACTCAACTCCCAGCGCCTGCTTGAGCGCCACCAGGTGGCCTACACCACCCACACCTACGCCTACGATCCCGACAATCCGCCGGACGCCGTCGAGGTGGCCCGCCGCATTGGCCTGCCACCCGGCCAGGTCTACAAGACCCTGGTGCTCAGTGGGGCGATCCACGGCCGACCGCTGCTGGTCATGCTGCCCGCCGACCGCCAGCTGGACCTGAAGCGCTGCGCCGCCGCCATCGGTCAGAAGCGCCTGGAGCTTATGCCGCGAGCCGAGACCGAGCGGCTCACCGGGCTCAAGGTCGGTGGCATCGGTGCCCTGGCGCTCGCGCCAAAAAACTGGCCCAGCTACCTCGACCGCTCGGCTGAGGCCCACACCATCATTTATGTCAATGCGGGTCAGCGCGGGGTCATGCTCGGCGTCGCAGTCGCTGATCTGCTGCGCGTGCTCGGCGCCCAGCTGGTCGACGCGGTGGCGTAGAAATGCCACAGGAGCACCGTAATGCACCCCTCATGGCTCGACCGCGCGCTCTACCCGTTTGCCGCCCACTCCCTCGAACTGGACGGCGGGCGGCTGTACTACGTTGACGAGGGGACGGGCGAAGCCATCCTCTTCGTCCACGGCACGCCAACCTGGTCATTTCTCTACCGCCATCTGATCCGCGAGCTCGCCGCCGACTATCGCTGCATCGCACCCGACCACATCGGCTTCGGCCTCTCAGACAAGCCGCCCAGCTGGGACTACAGCTTCGCCGCCCACGCGCGCAACCTGGCCACGCTGATCGAGCACCTCGGCCTGCAACGCTTCACCCTGGTCACTCACGACCTGGGCGGGCCGATCGCGCTCAGCTATGCCCTCGATCACCCCGAGCGCATCAGCCGCCTGGCGCTGATCAACACCACCATGTGGCCGCTGGAGGGCCCCTTCGCGGTGCCCGTGGCCGCCCGGCTGCTCGGCGGCCCTCTGGGCCGGGTGCTCTATCTGCGATTCAACCTCTCGCCGCGCATACTGCTCCCCATGGTCTACGGCGAGCGCAGCAAACTCACCCCGGCGATCCACCACCACTACCTCGCGCCCTTCCCGCGCCCCGAGGATCGCCAGGGCCTCTATGCCTTCGCCCACCAGGTAGCAGGTGGGCTGCCCTGGGCAGCCGGGCTCTGGGCGCGTCGCGCGGCCCTGGCCAGCATCCCCGCCGCCCTGGTCTGGGGCATGCGCGACCCGGCCTTCGGCCCGCCCTTCCTGGCGCGCTGGCGCGAGACGCTGCCCGATGCCCAGGTCCTCGAACTGCCCGCCGCCGGCCACCTGGTGCAGGAGGAGGCCCCCACCGAACTCCTCGGCGCGATCCGCCGCCTGCTCACAACCATCCCGGCCTGATAGTGCGGGGAGGCGAGGACGCGAGCACGCGAATAGGCGGGTGACGCCGTCCAATCAGCCGCCATTCCGCCATCCGTAGGGGCGCCCCACCGTGGGCGCCCACGTCCGCCACCGGGCACTACGCGGCGCGCCGCGGGCACCCACGTCCTTATACCAATTACGATTGAAGATGCCGCATGCTTGTCATTCCGAGCGCAGCGAGGAATCTGAGCGGGTCGCGCAAGACCCCTCGC
>DAOUBZ010000553.1:0-5029 GCA_034432515.1 Chloroflexaceae bacterium
GGACGTGGCCGACGGCGGCACGACCGGCGGGGTGCGGCGGCGAAGTGGGGCGACCAGCCGGTTGAAGAAGGCGACGGGATGGGCTACCATACAAGCACACGCGCCGTCTCCAGGATGGCCCGCCGGCGCACCGGGTTGGCGCTCGCCGCTACGGCGCGCCGGCTCACCAGGTCCACGGGGCGACCCAGCAACTCGGCCAGCTCCTGCTGCATACGACCGTGGTCGAGCAGGCTCCAGCTCGCCGCCGGCTCGAAGCTGACCAGCAGGTCGATGTCGCTCTGCGGCCCGAAGTCGTCGCGCAGCGCCGACCCGAACACCGCCAGTTCGCTGACCCGCCAGCGCGCGCAGAGCTCCCACTGCCAGGGCGAAGGTTGCGCATACCCCGCCGGGCCACGCGTGTGGACACGCTGTTACGGTGCCCGCGGTGGAGGCAGGGCCGCCTGGTAGCGCACCCGCTGCTCGGTGGTCACACTGAAGCCCTCCGGGGTGCTGACGCGCAGGCGCAGCGTGTAGTCGCCGGGGGCGAGGCCAGCCGTGCTCCAGACGCCTAGCAGGCCATCTTCCACCGGGAGGGTGTTCTGGGCTATCGTCTGCCAGGTGGCCGGCGTACTGCCCTGGCCGAGCTCGAGGCTGAATGGCCCCCGCGCCGTGCCGCTCACGAAGACTTGCGTGCCGGTCACTACGCCACTTGCGCCGATCGGCGCCAGCAGGGCTACCGCCTCGGCCGGCGCCTGCGGCGGCGGGCAGACCGTCGTGGGCGGCTGCGGGGCATTGCGGGCCGCCCACTCGCGGAACTCCGGCGGGTAGAGCGGATACTGTACCTCGCGCACCTCGGCGGCGGGTGTGTAGGAGGCGGCGAGACAGGTCCCATCGCCGCCCACCCGCACCGTCTGATAGGTCACATCGACGTTGCTCGGCCCGCTGCCGGCGATGAACAACTCGCTGATCGGCCGTGGGCAGCCTGGCCCGGCCCGGCCGCCGGTGTCGGCGCACACTGGCAACTCCTCGATCCCGGCGGGGCGCGGGAAGGGCGTCGCCGGGCGCCCCTGGTGGTAGCGCAGCATCACCTCGCGCCAGATCTGCCCTGCGCCGTTGGCCCCGGCTACCTCCTGCATCGGCGACCCGTCATTGTTCCCCACCCACACGCCGAGGGTCACATCGGTGGAGTAGCCCAGCGCCCAGGAGTCGCGGAAGTCGTTCGAGGTGCCGGTTTTTGCCGCGGCGACGATTTCTGGCAACTCCATCACGTTATTCGCGCCGAACATGTAGCGGCGGGCCTGGTTGTCGCTGAGGATGCTGCTGATCAGGTAGGCGATCTGTTCGCTCTGCGGGCCAAAGACCGGCCGGCCGCGCTCGGGCTGCCAGCGCTCCAGCACTTCGCCCCGGCTGTTCGTCACCTTGATCACCGCCACGGGCGCCACGTAGCGTCCGCCGTTGCGCAGCGCATTGTACGCGCCCGTCAATTCGAGCAGGCGCACCTCGTTGCTGCCGAGCGCCATCGCCAGCCCGAAGCGGCCCGGCTCATCGAAGGTGGTCACCCCGAGCCGGCTCATCTGCTCGACGAAGTTCTCGACTCCGACGAACTCCAGGGTCTTGACGGCGGGGATGTTCAGTGAGTTGGCAAGCGCCATGCGCACGCGCATCGGGCCGTGGAACGCATTGTCGTAGTTGCGCGGCGCATAGACGACGCCGTCGGCGCTGCGCCATTCGCTCGGCGTATCCCAGATCACGGTGGCGGGCGTCCAGCCCCGTTGCAGGGCGGCGGCGTAGACGAAGGGCTTGAGCGCCGAACCGGGCTGCCGGCGCGCCAGCGCGACGTTGACCTGGCCGTCGGGGGCGTTGTAGTCGACACTGCCGACCATGGCGAGGATCTGGCCATCGGGGGCGAGCAGCACCACCCCGGCATTGGAGGCGTTGCGCGCACGCAGCGCAGCAATCTGCTCCTGGGCGATACGCTGGGCCTCGGCCTGCCAGGCCAGGTCGATGCTGGTGACCACGCGGAGGCCGGCGCGGTAGAGCAGGTCGGGGCCGTAGCGGCGCTCCAACTGGTCGCGCACATAGAAGACGAAATGGGGCGCGATCAGGTCGCTGCGCGGCGGCACCAGGACGACCGGCTCGGCGTAGATCCGCTCGGCCTCTGTGGGGCTGAGCAACCCCTGCTCGGTCATCAGTGCCAGCGTGATCCGCTGGCGCGCCCTGGCTGCAGCAAAGTCGGTGAAGGGGTTGTAGGTGGTGGGCGACTGGGGCAGCCCGGCGATCAGCGTCGCCTCGGCGGGCGTCAACTCCCAGACGTGCTTGGCGAAGTAGGCCTGGGCCGCCGCCTCGACACCATACGCCTGGGCGCCGTAGTATACCTCGTTGAGGTAGAGGTTGAGGATCTGGTCCTTGCCGTAGGTACGGCTGACCCGGTAGGCGAGGATGGCCTCGCGCAGCTTGCGCTCATAGCTCTGCTCGTCGCGCTCCTCCGGGTCGAGCAGCAGGTTGCGCACCAGTTGCATAGTGATGGTCGACGCGCCACTGACAATCTCGCCGCTCTGGTAGTTCTGCAGCGCGGCGCGGATGACGCCCCGCAGATCAACCCCGGGGTTGGTGTAGAAGCCGGCGTCCTCAACGGCGATCGTGGCATCCTTGAGCACCTGTGGGATCTGCTCAAAAGCCACGGGTGTGCGGCGCCCCGCGCCTGGCCCCACCAGTTCGTAGAGCATGGTCGTGCCGTCGCGGGCGTAGATGCGCGTCGTCTCGAAGCTGCGATGCTCACCGATCTGCGCCGGGTCGGGCAGGTCGCGCCCGTAGCGGTAGTAGAGCCACATACCGCCCGCAACTGCGATCAGCACAGCGAGCAACGTGAGCTTGAGCAGGGCCAGGCTGAGGCGCAGCACGAAGGCCAGCAGCGGGTGGCGGCGGCGGAAGGGTGAGATGCGCCGGCGCCGCGGGCGGCGCGTAAAACGGGGCAGTGGCGGATAGGAGGTGGAGCGACGCGCGGACATAGGCGCCACCGCTGGCGAAGAGAGGCCGCTCGTATGAGCTATTCTCCATTATAGCATGCGGCAAGGACGCGATAGCATCGCGTCCTCGCCGCATGCAGAGCTGTTACAACGTCCGCCTCCGACGGTGGGAGATGGGCGGCTACGCCGCCAACACTACCGAACAAACCGGGGTGGTCCGGCTTAGAGCCGGACGGTCTCGTTTGTCGCTGGCCGCTCGGCGGCGTCCTCGACGGGCAGACGCGTCGGCGATACGATCGTCGGGGCGCTCACCGCCGGGGTGCGCCGGCGGCGAAAGCGCGCCACAACGGCCTGCAGCCGGTCATCGGCGGCGGCCTCGCGACCGCGCAGCAGCAGGCTGGCCCCACCGAGGATCAGCACGCCCGGGAAGATGAAGTCGGCCAGCAGCAGCACTGCCAGGCCCACGCCCCAGAGCAGCGCCTGCACTGCCTCGCCACGGCGCCCGATCGCCCGCTGGCGCCGGTAGATCACCAGCCCGCCGGTGGCGAGCAACGCGGCTGGCACCAGCCACCACAGATTGAACACTGCCACAACGCCAAGGATCACCAGGGCGATCCCGGCGTACCGGGTCCGCTGCTGATTGAAGTTCATTGCTGTCTCCGTCTTGCGTGACGCCCCTGGCTCGCGCCCGCTGCGCGGACCATCTGGCGCTCTGCCGCTTGTACGCCAGGCGCGGCACGATTGTTGCAGGTGCGGAGACGGACCCTGGCGCTCAGCCCTTCAGACGGTCCGCATACTGCTTGCGGAACTTTGCCACCTTGGGTGCAACGACGAACTGGCAGTAGGGCTGGCCGGCATTCTGCGCAAAGTACTCCTGGTGGTAGTCCTCCGCCGGGTAAAAGACGCTGATCGGGCTCAGCTCAGTCACGATCGGCTGGGCCCAGTGCTTCGCGGCGTTCAACTCCGCGATCAGCTCGCGCGCAATCCGTTCCTGCTCCGGCGAGTGGTAGAAGATCACCGAGCGGTACTGAGGCCCCACATCGTTGCCCTGGCGGTTCAGGGTCGTCGGGTCGTGGATGCTGAAGAAGACCTCCAGCAGGTCGCGGTAGCTCAGCTGCGCCGGGTCGAAGCGCACCTGCACCACCTCGGCGTGGCCGGTGGTTCCGGCACAGACTTGCTTGTAGCTCGGGTTCTTCACGTGGCCGCCGGCGTATCCGGAGACGACGTCGGTGACGCCCGCTAGCTGGTCGAACACCGCCTCCAGGCACCAGAAGCACCCGCCACCGAGGGTGGCGAGCTCTTCGGCCGGGCGCTGATCAGTCATAGGGAAACCCTCCGTCAAAGGATGATCGGGGCCGCGCGCAGCCAGCGCTCGCCCACCACACCCATGTAGTCTACCGGATTCCCGCGGGGCGGGCAACGGACGGGCGGCCCAGCGGGCTGCCCCCCACTCCCGCGCGGCTTCCGGGGCTCACCCACGGCGACCCGCTGCCCGGCAGGCAGGCTGCCAGCAGGCCGCAACCGGAACGGTACGTTCGGAAGGCTGTACGAGCCTACTTACGGCGCGGGCCGCCCTTGGCAGGCGGCGCGGGTGCCCAGCCCTCAGGCATCGCGGCATCCTCGCCGAAGAAGAACTCCTCCATCTGCTGGAGGAGGATCTGCTGCGCGTTCGGGTCGCCGAGGCTGAGTCCGTAGTGGTTGATGATCAGCGTCGCCTGGGCCGGCCACAGCCCGTAGGCCTGCGCTGAGACCTGCTCGTAGATCCGCTGCCCCAGGGCGCCCGGGAAGGGCTGCCGCTCAAGCCCGGGGAGCTCCCGGCCAAGCTTGACACACAGAACCATTCGTGGCATTGCTCACCTGGCTGGATTACACGGGCGCCTCACCCGCGTTTGGCACGATGGCGAAGCTGAGACGGCGCGGCGTGGGCAACAGGGTATACTTGATCCATTATACAGGAGTCACTCCATTTTATGCTGCGTATGGTGCTCTTCGGTATGCCCGGTCCGCTCGCCGGCGCGGCGCTGACCGCCTTGCTGGAGGCGGGCGTCACGGTTGTCGCCGTGGCCGTGCCTGCGCCCCCCGGC
>DAOUBZ010000554.1:0-1610 GCA_034432515.1 Chloroflexaceae bacterium
CCCGGGGGCGCGGGGGCGGCGCGCCCCGCTCGCTGCAACGGGGAGCAGCAGCGCCCTACGCATCCTCGCATCCCCGCGTCCCCGCGTCACCGTGTCATCCCACGGCGCAGCCCAATGGGCCGCCACGCCGCCAACCGGAGGGGCGCCCCGGCGTGGGCGCCCACGGATCCCCGTGTCCACCCGGATACCCGTGCGCCGCGCTCGCAACACCCCACGATCACCGGACGTTCGGCGACGACCACGGCGGTAGCGTGCCCGCGTCACCGCCTCCTCGCGGCCTCGCGTCACCGCGTCCCCTGGTCAGCGTCGCGGCCACATGCCGAGCACGCCCGCGGCCCGGCGCTCGGCCCTGCCACTGACCACATCGAGCACGTAGACGCCATCGTCCGCGCCGTAGACGACCTGGCGCCCATCGGGCGACCAGAGGTCGAGCGAGATCGCATAGGCGTCAAAAAAGTTGACCAGGGCGGCGAAGGCCTGGCTGGGGGTGAAGCTGACGCGGTCGCTGATCGTGCCCGATGCGAGCTCGGCCACGTGCCAGGTGAAGCGAGGCAGCGCGCGGGCCGGATCGCTGGTCAGGTAGGCGATGCGTGCACCGTCGGGTGACCAGAAGAAGGCCACGACCCCCTCATCGGGGCGCGAGAGGGTGCGCACCTCGCCGCCGGCGCCGTCCACCAGCTTGAGCGGGCCAGGGCCGCCCGGGCTGATGGTCGTGTAGGCCAGGCGATCGCTGGCGGGTGAACGCGAGAAGATGATCGCGGCGGTGCGCTCGCTGGCGAGGGCCAGCGGTGCCGTGCCGTCGGCGGCGACCCGGGTGAGCACGCTCTCGACGCGGTCGGGGCTCAGCGGGCCACTGACTGGCGGCTGGGCAACGTAGAAGAACTGGCTACCGTCGCGGCTCCAGGCCGGTGCCTGGAAGAAGCCCGGGTCAACCAGTTCGATGCGGGGCTCGCTGCTGCCAGGTACATAGACGCTGACCCGGCCCTGCTCAAAGCTGCTGCCGCCGATGTGCAGCAGCAGCGCCCCACTGTCGGGCTGCCAGGCGAAGTACGATGAACTGGGTGAGATGCCGATCAACTCCGACGGGCTGGAGCCGTCGGCGGCCACACGGTGCACGCCGAGGCCACCGGTACGGCGATTGCTGAGAAAGGCGATCGCGCTCCCGTCGGGCGACCAGGCCAGGTAGAGCGGCGGATTCTCGCGGCTGCGGTAGAGCTCGGTGCGCGCGCCGCTGCCCAGGTCCAGGCTGTGCAGCGCAATGCCCTCGCGGTCCTGGCTGATGTAGGCCACACGCTTGCCGTCGGGGGCGAACGCCGGGTAGCGGAAGAGCTCAGGGCTGACATCCTCGGCGAGGAGGCGGCTATCGCCGGCCGGGGGCACCAGGTGCATCCGCTGCGCGCCGTCGAGCACCAGCAGGTCATCCGCCGTGGTCGGGCCGCGGGCCACGAACTGCCAGTAGGCGAGGCCAGCGACTGCAAGGCCGCCCACGAGGATGGCGATCGCCAGCACAGCGATCAACGCCACCAGGACCCGCCGTGTGGTCAAGACGCGCTCCTTTCCGGCGCACAGGGGATGCTCATGGTCATTATACAGGACGTACGCGGGCGGGG
>DAOUBZ010000555.1:0-16486 GCA_034432515.1 Chloroflexaceae bacterium
GCGGCTGCCCGCGCAGTCGCCGCGATCGCCGCGCGCAATGCCGCGAGTTGCGGCGCCGCCTGCGCCGCAGCGCCGAGCACCAGGGCCAGCGCGCCGAGTTGCTCCGGTACGTCGGCCACGCTGCGGATGGCGGTCACATACACCGCGATGCCACTGGCGCTCAGCGCCAGCACATCACGCTCGCGGTTCTCCTCCTGGTCCGCGATGACCAGATCGGGGTGCAGCGCGAGGATGCGCTCCCGGTCGGGGTTCTTGGTGCCGCGCAGCCGGGGCAGCCCGGCCAGCGCCGCCGCGGGTTCGAGGCAGTAGTCGGTGACGCCAACAACCCGGTCGCCCAGCCCCACGCTGAAGAGCCACTCGGTGAGGCTGGGGACCAGGGAGATGATCCGGCGGGGCGGGCTATGCAGCTCCAGGTGCCGGCCAAGCGCGTCGACGACCACGCTCCCCTCCTGCTCGTTCGCCCGCCCGGACCCCCGTCGTCCTGGCGCGATCTGCAGGGGAGTATACCACGAGTGCGCGGCACACCATGCGCTAGAAGTTGCCCTCGATCACGAACGTGTCAAGGATGCGATCGAGCGCCTCCAGATCGGCCTCGGTGACGACCTGCACCTGGACCATGCCCAGGAATGAGCTATCTTCGGGCTCGAAGGCCACCACGAGCAGCACCGTATCCCCGCCCCCGCAGTTCGTCCAGGTGTCGTAGAGCCCGGTGTAGAGCGGGTCGCTATAGTCGTTGCGCCCGCTGTAGGTGCATTCCTGGTTGAAGGTCGCCTGGTCGAGCAGTTGTGCAGGGGTCAACTCCTGGGCCAGTTGGCGCGAGGCGCCGAGGAACATCCCGGGGGTGTTCCAGGTATTGAGGAAGCCGTCGATGTTGGGCGCCGCGGTCACCGCGACACTCTGCGCGATCTCGGTATCACCCTGGCGCCAGTTGCCTGAAGAGGTGTCACTCCAGGCTTTCGGCAGATCAACGCGCAGCACGCCGTTGGGGTCCTCGAAGGTGTAGTACTCCTCGTAGCGCGTGCCGCCACTCGCCACCTCGGGCGCATCGTTTCCGCGGGCGAAGGAGAAGGTCTCCTCCAGCTCCCGCCCGTTGATCTGCCCTTCCAGGACCTGCTCGGTCTCGCTGCGCAGCACCGCGATCTGCATTGTGTCACCGGACAGCCGGCTCCGCAGGATGTCGCAGTAGCTGGTCATCGTCCCGTCGGTCGCCAGCACCAGGCGCTCGAGCTGGGTCACGATATCGCCCGGGCGCACACCAGCCTTGTCGGCCGGCGAGCCCGACTTGACCGACCAGACCCAGATGCCGGAGAGCGTCTCGTCACTTGTCACAAAGGCCTCGCCATTGATGCCGAGCGAGGTCACATCCTCGCCCTTGCGCAGCGTTTCGATCAACGGCCGGGCTTCATCGCGGGAGATCGCGTAGTACTGGCTGGTGGACGAGGAACCCGAGTAGTTCACCCCCACCACGCGCCCGTCGCTGGTCACCAGCGGGCCACCCGAGTTGCCAGGGTTGATCGTTGCATCATGCTCCAGCACGCTGTCCACCGAGGCCCAACTCGTCTCGCCGGAAGCGCGGGCCTTCGAGATGATCCCGCGCGTGAGCGTGTACTCCGGATCTCCTAGCGGATAACCGGCAGCGAAGACATCGAGGCCGACCTTGGCCTCACCATCGTACCACTCGAGGTAGGGGTAGCCATCACCCTCGATGTCGATCACCGCCAGATCGGAGCACTCGGAGACGCCCAGCACGCGCGCGTTGCGCGGGCGGCTCTCGCCATTGACAAACACCTTCAGCAGCGCCGCCCCGGTCACAACGTGGTTGTTGGTGACCGCAATGCCGCTCTCGTCAATGATGAAGCCGGATCCGCGCCCTGCGGCATTGAAGACCGTACCCTCGCTCGGCGAGACGAACGTGCCCTGGGCCTCGATCTGGACGACGGCCTGGCGCACCTCGTCAAGCGAACTGATCGCGCGGCTCACCTCCGTCGGCGCGACGGTGGGTTCCGGCGCAGCCGTAGGTGCGGCGGTGGGTTGCTGGGCCACCGGCGTAGCCGTTCCGCCACTGGTCCCACCACACGCGCTCACCAGGATCATGAACAGGGCGAGCAACCAGCCGACTGCGTACTTACCAACGTGGCGCCGCTGCGCATCCATAACGTTCCCTTCCACTTTCACGTCACTGCGGGCCAATTCCAGAGATGCCCGTGTTCTTGGATTGCTTGCGGGGTGAGGACCAGGCAGATCCGCAATATCAAACGGAACAGCGCGCCGTTTTGCACCAGCCCCTGAGCATGACCCTACCACACGGATGTAACCGGTGGCTAACCCGCCCGGTGCCAATGCAGCAGCCCCGGGTTCTGCATTGGCGCTGGGGCAAGCCCCAGACCCCAGTTTGTTGGTTGGTTGTAGCGGCTGCACCGCTACAACCAACCAACAACCATCCCGAGGGGCAGTGCAGCCGCCCATTTTGGGCAAGCCCCAAGCGCGACCAACAACCTCACCGGGTGGCGTAGCCGCCGCAAACCCCACCGTCGGAGGCGGACGGTGCACAGGCCTGGGGGGCAGAACCGACCACAGCGGGCCGCCGCGCAGCGCGCGTGGTATAATGCCTCAGTTTCCTGTGATGAGGTGCGCACGTTTGAGGAGGCCGCCATGGAACGGCGCGTCGTGGTGACCGGGATGGGCGCGGTGAGCCCGCTTGGGCTGAGCGTGCCCGAGCTGTGGCAGGGCATTGTCGAGGCCCGCAGCGGCGTGGGGCCGATCACCCACTTCGACGCCACCGGCTTCGAGACGCGCTTTGCGGCCGAGGTGAAGGGCTTCGACCCGACCCTGGCGCTGGACCGCAAGGAGGCGCGCCGCACCGATCGCTTCGTGCAACTGGCCGTGGCCGCGACGCGCGAAGCCCTGCGTACCTCGGAGTTGGCGATCAACGCGGCGAACCGCGACGAGGTCGGGGTGTTCATCGCCAGTGGCATCGGCGGGATCGCGACGCTCAGCGAGCAACTCGAGGTGCTGCGCAGCCGCGGGCCAGGGCGGATCAGTCCGTTCCTCATCCCCGCGATGATCACCAACCTGGCGGCCGGCCAGGTCTCGATCAGCACCGGCGCCCGTGGCCCGAGCTACTGCATCACCTCGGCCTGTGCTTCCTCGGCCCACGCCATCGGCGAGGCCGCCGAGACGATCCGCCGCGGCTGGGCCAGGGCGATCATCGCCGGCGGCAGCGAGGCCAGCATCACCCCGATCGGCATGGCCGGCTTCAACGCGATGCGCGCCCTCTCGACGGCCAACGATAGCCCCACCACCGCCTCGCGTCCCTTCGACGCTGACCGCGATGGTTTCGTGATGGGCGAGGGCGCCGCCGTGCTCATCCTCGAAGATCTGGAGTACGCCGAGGCACGCGGCGCCCGCATCCTCGCCGAGATCGCCGGCTATGCCGCCACCTCCGACGCCTACCACATCAGCAATCTCGCTGAGGATGGCGAAGGTGTGGTGCGCGCCATCCGTCTCACGTTGCAGCGCGCCGGCCTGCAGCCCGCCGATGTCGACTACATCAACGCCCACGCCACCGGCACCCCCGCCGGCGACCCGGTGGAGAGCGCCGCGATCAAGGCGGTCTTTGGCGGGCGCGCGAGCGCCCCGCCGGTCAGCGCCAGCAAGTCGCAGCTCGGCCACCTGCTGGGCGCAGCCGGCGCAATCGAGGCGGTGGTCAGCCTGCTGGCCATGCAGCACGGCGTGCTGCCGCCCACGATCAACCTGCAGCGCCCCGATCCCGCCTGTGACCTGGACTACGTGCCCAACCAGCCCCGCCCCGCCGAACTGCAGGTGGTGATGAGCAACTCCTTCGGCTTCGGTGGGCACAATGTCTGCTTGCTCTTCCGACGCTACCCAGCTTGAACGCCCACGCCCGCGGCGCTAACTTCCCCCATACATGACGAGCAGCCTGGAAGAACTGATCGGCGTCCCCTTTCACGACCGGACCCTGCTCCAGAGCGCCTTTGTGCATCGTTCGTTCATGCACGAGCACCCGGAACGGGTGCCCGGGCTGAGCTCCAACGAGCGGCTCGAGTTCCTGGGCGACGCCGTGCTGAACTTCATCACCGCCGGCTGGCTTTACGAACGCTTTCCCAACCATTCCGAAGGCGAACTCACCGCGCTGCGCGCCGCCCTGGTCAAGACCGCCACCCTGGCCGGCTTTGCTCGCAGCCTCGACCTGGGCAGCTACGTTCGCATCAGTCGCGGTGAGGATACCCCCACCGCGCGCAATCGCCCGGCGCTGCTCGCCGATGTCTTCGAGGCGGTGCTGGGCGCGATCTACCTCGACCAGGGGATCGATGCAGCACGGGCCTTCATCCTGCCCTTCCTGGAGCGCCAGATCGAGGCGGTGCTCAGCGGCGCCGAGGTGGACCACCGCACCCGGCTGCAGGAGGTCAGCCAGGCGCGCTTCAACCAGACCCCCACCTACCGCACCGTCAGGGTTAGCGGCCCGGACCACGAGCGGGAGTTTACGCTGGAGGTCTCGATTGGCAAGGCGGTGCTCGGCAGCGGTACCGGCCCGAGCAAGCAGATGGCTGCCCAGGCGGCGGCCCGGGCGGCGCTCGCCGCGCTGGACGCCGGCCAGCTGCCGGGGGCTGATGCCAGGGATGAGGGATGAGGGATGCGGCGCGTGTTCGGTATCACCACGGCGCTGACGTGAGCAACAGCAATGGCACGGATCTTCATCACCGGTGGGACGGGCTATCTCGGCAGCGTGCTGGTGCGCCAGGCCAGTGCTGCGGGGCACCAGGTGGCGGCGAGCTACCATCGCCGGCTGCCGCCCCCGGGCGCTGCCAGCTGGGTGCAGTTCGACGTGTGCGATGCGCAGGCCGTTGCCGCGGCGCTCGACCAGCTGCGCCCGGAACTGGTGATCCACACAGCCTACCAGCAGAGCGGCCCCGAGGTACTGCCGGTGACCGGTGAGGGCGCCGGTGTGGTGGCCCACGCTGCGGCGCGCATCGGCGCGCGCCTGATCCACCTGTCCAGCGACGTTATCTTCGATGGCGAGCGGGAAGCGGCCTACACGGAGGATGACCCCCCTGCGCCGATCAGCCCCTACGGCGCGGCCAAGGCGCTTGCCGAGCGCCTGGTGGCGGCGGCCCACCCCGGCGCCGTGATTGTTCGCACCTCGTTGATCTACGGCTTCGACCCGATCGACCGCATCTCGCAGTTCGCCCTGGACGTGGCGGCAGGCCGCAACGCGGAGCGGCTCTACACCGATGAGTATCGCTGCCCGATCTACGTAGACGATCTCGCGGCGGCCCTGCTGGAACTGGGCCCGCTGGCATACAGCGGGGTGCTCCACATCGCCGGCGCCGAGCGCCTGAGCCGCTACGAGTTCGGCACGCTGATCGCCCGGGCCTGGGGCCTGGACCCAACGGGGATGCGCGGCGCCCGAAGCGCGGAGAGCCCCGTGCCGCGTCCGCGCAACTGCGCGCTCGCGATCACGCGGGCCCAGGGCCTGCTGCGCACCCCGCTGCGTGGCGTGCGCGAGGTGCTGCGTGACCTGGGGCGGATAGTTGCCACACACGATCACCCAACCGGTCCGTAGCATGGTAGAACTGTCGAGCTGTGGAGGTGAAGACCGGACGGTCACGCCGGATGTCCCGCTTGACCGTCGCTCCACAACGCCACAGCTCGACAGTTCCACACAACGCCCAAAGGCCGTCAGGTCCGCTCAGCGCCATCCGTTCGGCTGCTCCTGACGCCACGGACGATATACTCGACATACTCGCCGATATTGGTAGCGCGGTCGCCGATGCGCTCAAGGTTGTGGCCGACCCAGAGCAGAAAGGTGCCGGTGCGCACCATAGCCGGATCGCGCTCCATCCGGGCGATCTGCTGCTCGAGCAACGCTTCGTAGGCGGCATCAACCGCATCGTCCTCATGCTTCAGGCGCAGATTGATGCTCGGATCGCGGGCCGCGAGGGCGGCCAGGGCCTGATTGAGCATCTGGTGCGTGCTGGTGGCCATGCGCTCGATCAACTCGGGCACACCGCCCGGGGGCGGGCCACCGAAACGCGGGACCAGTCTGGCGATGCCCTCGGCATAGTCGCCGATCCGTTCGAGCTCACTGGCAGCCTGGATGAACGCGTTGATCAGTCGCAGGTCACCGGCCACAGGACTCTGCGTGGCAAGCAGACGCATTGCGTGCTGGGTAAGCGCATCGGTCGCGTCGTCGATCGTATCGTCACGCCGCACGATCGCCTGGGCCTCGTCGAGTGCCCCGTGCTGCAGCGCCCACAGCGCCCGGCGCACGGCCTCGTCGGCCAGCCGGCCCAGGGCGAGCAACTCCTGCTCCAACTCGGCCAGGTCATGGCGATAGCCCTCGCGCAATTGCCGCATCCTCGCTCCTCCCTCCCGAGCGTGCCATTCGCCTGCCGGAACTATACCATGCAGACTGGAAGCCAGCATGCGCATCGGGCTTGACGCGCGCTACACCACCGATCACTTCCCCGGCATCGGGCGCTATACGCTCGGCCTCGCCCGCGGGCTCGCTGAGCTGGAGCACGGCCATACGCTGGTCCTGATCGTGGATCCACGGGCGGGCGCCGGGCGCTACGATCTGGCGGCCCTTGGTGGGCTACCCGGAGTGGAACTGGCTGAACTCCCGGTGGCGCCGTTCTCTGCGGTGCAGCACGTGGCGCTGCCGGCCCTCGCCCGCCGACTGCGCCTGGATGTCCTGCACTCGCCCTACTACGTCAAGCCGTACCTGGCGCTGCCCTGCCCCTCGATCGTCACGATCTACGACTTGATCGGCTGGCGTTTCCCGCAGACGCTCTCGCCCCGTGGGCGGCTCTTCTACCGGGTTGCGATGGCGCTGGCGCTGCGCACCGCCGCGGCGGTCATCACCATCTCCGAGAGCGCCCGCGCTGACATCGCGCACGTGTACCGGCTACCTGCGGGGCAGATCACGGTGACGCCCCTGGCGGCCAGCAGGCGCTTTCAGCCCCAGCCGCCTGAGGCGGTTACGGCGGTGCGCGCACGCTATGCGCTGCCCGAGCGCTACGTGCTCTATCTGGGTTCAGACAAGCCGCACAAGAACCTCGAGCGACTGGTGCGGGCGTGGCGCAAGCTCCGCGAGGCGGCGCCCGACGCGGCGAACGGCGCCGTGCTGGCGATCGCGGGCCACGCGGACCCGCGGCATGCGGCGTTGCAGCACTTCGTGAGCGAGCAGGGGCTGGAGGGAGCCGTACGCTGGCTCCCCAATGTGGTTGATGCCGATCTGCCGGCGCTCTACAGCGGGGCGACCGTCTTCGCCTTCCCCTCGTACTACGAGGGGTTCGGCCTACCGCCGCTTGAAGCGATGGCCTGCGGCACACCGGTGCTCTGTGCCTACGCCGCCAGCCTGCCGGAGGTCGTGGGTGACGCGGCACTGACCGTTGACCCGTTCAGTGTGCACGAACTGGCGGAGGGGCTCACGCGGCTGCTGCGCAACCCGGTGCTACGCCGCACGCTCAGCAGTCGCGGCCTGCGCCGGGCGCGGGAGTTCTCCTGGCGCCGCACCGCCCTGGGCACGCTACCGGTCTATGAGGCCCTGGGGTAGCGCGCGGATGGACCCCACATCCCGGCTCCAGTACTACAACGAGATTTTGCCTTTTGCCGCATCAGTACGCCGTGCGCCTGTCACCCTGAGCGGAGGCGTAGCCGGAGCGAAGGGTGCGACTAGCCCCGAAACGCACCCTCGATACGCGCTGCGCGCTACTCAGTAGTCTGTCAACGAAGTTTTCCGCTCTTCCGCCCGCCCTGTCATGCTGAGCGAAGAAGCCGAAGCCCTGAGGGAAGAGGAAGCTGTTGATCATCCCGGCGTCATGGCATGCTGAGCCCTTCGGCGGAGTTCACCCTGAGCCCTTCGCTTCGCTCAGGGTAAACTCCGCCGAAGGGCTCAGGGTAACCTCCGCGAAGGGCTCAGGGTAACCTCCGCGAAGCATCTCGGCCGGGACCCTTCGCTAGCGCTCAGGGTGACAGGGTTCCAACGACGGGGCAATCAGCAAGATCCGCATCCCTGAGCGAAGCGAAGGGGAAGCATCTTCCGGCTCCTCATGCGGTAGGCCTCTCGCTCCGCTCGGGGTGACAAACACCCGAAAACTTCGTTCACAGACTACTCAGGGTGCGGACAGAGTGACAGAGTGGCGAGAATACGCTACCGACGCTCTACGGTGCGGGCTCGGAGAGCAGGGTCGCGCTGGCCCAGCCGCGGCTGCCGAGCGAGACCCGCTGGGGGCTGCAATTGGCGGCGACCTCGATGACGCGGATGCGATACCACAGCGATCCGTCAGCTGCGGTGCTCTGCTCAAGAAACTCAACCCGGTCGCCCGCACAGATCTGGCCGATCACCGTCTCGGCGGCGACGCGGGGCTCGCTGCGCAGATTGCCTCCGCTGAGCACCTGGCCGCGGCCAAGGACCGCAGGTGGCGTGGGTGTCGCGACGATGGCCGTGTTGGTGGCGGCGCTGGCCAGCGCGCGGGCAGTGCTGGTGACAATGAAGGCCGCGTTGCTCGTTTCGATCGCGTGGGCGGTGGCTACCGCGCCGGCCTGGGCGCGTTCGAGGCCGAAGCGCAGGGCGAAGAAGCCGCCGCCGACGAGCAGCCCGATCGCCGCGCCGACGAGTAGCACGTTGGCCAGGGCCCGTAGCGGGCCGCCGCGCCGCGGTGCGCCGGGGCGAAAGTAACGATCCCAGTCGCGCGGGTCAATCCGTGGTGGCACAGGGAACCTCGGGCGTCAGAGTGGAGGATTCGGTGAGCCAACATCAAAGATCGCAGCGCAAGATGGCCTGGCGTTCACCAGTGGGGCTAAAGCCGAACCAGCGGTAGAGGCGCTGCGCACTGACGTTGTAGGCCTGAGTATTGAGCGTCACAGCGACGGCGCCCTGCTCGCGGGCAAAGGCGACCACATCGGCCAGCAGGCAGACCCCGATCTGCTGATGCTGGTGCTCGGGCGCGACGGCGATGCGCACCAGGTGCACGAGTTGGCCGCCGAAGTGGGTAGTCGCGTAGGCATAGCCCACCAGGGCGCCGGCAAGCTCGGCAACGACGAAGTACGGCCCCTGTATGATGGCCGGCTGCAGGATGGTGTCATCTTTGGTCCACTGCGGCTCGAAGCAAGCCTGGTCCAGCTGAAGCACCGGGGCGAGATCGGCATCGCCGGCAGGGCGCAGCCGGACCAGCGGGTTGCCGGTGGCGGGGACATCGAGTTGCCGTTTTTCGTAGACGAGCACCTCGGTATCGTACTGGTAGCCGTGGGCGCTGAGGAGGGGTAGGAGCCAGTGCTCGGCGTTCTCGTCGCCGCCAAAGAAGACACTGCGCACGCCGAGCGCGGCCAGGCTGCGGTGGAGCGCCGGGAGCAGCGCATTGCTGCCGGCGCGCGCATCGACCCCTTCGGCGAAGGCGATGGCCCGCAGCCAGCAACGCTCCGCGCACGGCCGGCTGACCAGGGCCACCGCCCACAGCTCGCCGCCCGAGACCATGGCCACGCCATGCCCTTCGGCAAGCAGTGCCGGCAGATCGTTGCCGCTAAGCGCCGCGAAGCGCCGGCCACCATCACGCATCAACCGTGAGATGACGCCAAGATCATCGGCGGTGACGCGGCGCGGGCTCGCGCGGCTGATATCCAGACTTTTTCGAAAGAGCCACATACCCCTGATCAGTCGCCGCTGCGCGCGCCGCGCGCGGTCGCCACAATGTGTTTCATTGTACACCAGAACCCACCGCGCGGGCCTGGTGGTATAATGCCTCGTCGCACCGGAATGGATTGCGCTGGAGTTGATGGACCAGGTTGCCGCAGTCGAATACCGCCGTGCGGCAGCGCGCGGGCGTTGGTTTGCGGTGCTGGCCGTGGCTCTGGCGTTGGCGGCCCTGGTCGTCGCTGCGCCCGGGTTGCCCGGCTGGCTCGCCGGGGCGCTGTGGGCCTCACCGCTGGCGGTGCTGGCGGCGCTGGCGCTGTTTACCCTGCCTGGCCTGGCGCTGCTGCGCCTGCTCCACCCCACGGCGCTGCCCATAGCCGACCGCCTGGTCTACGCTGTGGGGCTGAGCTGTGCCGTACCCCCGCTACTGCTGCTCTATGGCAGCCTGGTTGGCCTGCGCTGGGGTCCGTGGAGCAGCTGGGGCTTCCTGGCGCTGTGCGCCGCCGTGGCCTTCTGGCCATCGCGCCGCCCGGCCCACGGGGGAGCGACAGCGCGCTTCGACCTCGCGGGCGCGCTGCTGCTGCTGGTGGCCGGCCTGGGCCTGCTGGCCCGGCTCTACGCCGTGCGAGATCTGGTGGCCGGCCAGTTCGGCGACTCGTACCACCACACGGTGATCGCCCAGCTCATGGTCGAACACGGCGGCCTGTTCCACTCCTGGCAGCCCTACGTGCCGCTGACCACCTTCACCTATCACTTCGGCTTCCACAGTCTGGTGGCCTGGCTGCACTGGCTCTCAGGCTACCCGGTGACCACCGGCGTGGTGGCGGTCGGCCAGATCCTCGGCGCGGCCAGCGCTCCGCTGGTCGGGCTGTTGGCCGCCCGGCTCACCGGCGACCGGCGGGTCGCCGTCTGGACGACGCTGGTGGTGGCGCTGCTCAGCCTCTACCCGGCCTACTACGTCAACTGGGGGCGCTACACCCAGCTTGCCGGGCAGACCCTGCTGCCTGCGGCGGCCCTGGCCTGGATCGGGCTGCTTGAGCGGGCCACCGGCCCCGACGCGCGGTTGGCGGCGCTGGGGCGACCCGCGCTGCTGGCCGCGCTGGCCACCGCGGGGCTCATCCTCACCCACTACCGCGTCGGCGTGTTTGCGGCCAGCTTCGTGGTGGTCTATGCGCTCTACCTGCTGGTGACGCTGGTGCGCACCTGGGGCGCCTGGGCGCGGCTGGTGGGCGCGGGTGCCGTGGCCGGCCTGGCCGCAGTGTTGCTGGCCCTGCCCTGGCTGCTGAACGTGCGCGCGGGCATGCTGCTGCGCCTGGCCGGCTACTTCCTCTCGACCAACGTGGCTGCAGAGGGGGCCAACGGCTTGCCGCCTGTCGACGCGGAGCGCGCCGTGGCGGGCGGGCTGCTGCCCCTGGCCGCGCTGGGCCTGGTCGCGCTGATCGCCCGGCGCCAGTGGGGCGGGCTGGTGCTGCCGGGCTGGGCCGCGCTCACCTGGCTCGTGGCCAACCCACAACTGCTGGGGCTCAACGGCGCCGGGCTGATCTCGGCCTTCGCCGTGCTGATCGCCGCCTACCTGGTGCTCGGCCCGCTGGCGGGCAGCGGGCTCACCGCCCTCGGAGACATCCTGGCCTGGGGGCTGGCCCACCTGGCGCCCGGCAGTGGGCGTACTGCCGCCACGCTGGCCCAGTTGCTCGCCGGGGCGCTGCTCGTCGCCTGGGGCCTTGGCGTGCAGACGCGGATAGTCAACCCGGACTACACGCTGCTGCGCCCGGCCGACCTGGCGGCCATGGCGTGGATGCGCGAGCAGTTGCCGCCCGACGCGCGGGTCTTTGTCAATAGCTTTGCAGCATTTGGCGATACCATCTATGTCGGCACCGATGGCGGCTGGTGGCTGAGCTTTCTGACCGGGCACACGACCAATATTCACCCGATCACCTACGCCATGGAGGCCAGCGAGCAGCCCGGCTACCAGTCTGTCGTGATCGAGCGCAACCAGGCCGTGCTGCGCCACCCTGTGGCCAGCCCGGAAGCCGTGGCCGCCCTGCGCGCCCAGGGCTACAGCTACCTCTACGACGGTCCGGCGGCCAACCCGCCGGCCGAGTACCTGCACCCCGCGGCCCTCGACGCCTCGCCATACTACGAGCCCGTCTATCGCCACGACGGGGTGACGATCTGGAGGCTACGCTAGTGCGGATCAGCGTCGTTGGCCCGACCTACCCCTATCGCGGCGGCATCGCCCACTACACCACGCTCCTGGTGCGCCACCTGCGCCAGGCGGGCCACCACGCCCCGCTCTACTCCTTCACCCGCCAGTACCCGCGCTGGCTCTTCCCCGGCAAGACTGACCGGGACCCGTCGGCCACGCCGCTGCGGGTCGACTGTGAGTACATTCTCGACCCGATCAACCCACTCACCTGGTGGCGCCTGGTGCGCCGCGTGCGCGCCGACAACCCCGATCTGCTCGTCCTGCAGTGGTGGGTGCCCTACTGGACGCCCTGTCTCACTACCGTGGGCACGCTGCTCAAACGCAATTCATCGATCAAGATCGCCTTCATCTGCCACAATGTCGTGCCCCACGAGGGCGGCGGCGTGCTCGACCGGCGTCTGGCCCTGACGGTGCTGCGCCAGGGCGATGCGCTGATCGTCCACAGCGAGCAGGATCGCCACCGGCTGCTGGCCCTGCTGCCCGAGGCCCGCGTGGTCAAAGCGGCCATCCCTACCTACGCGCCCCTGGCCGCGCAAGGCGCCCAGACCACCAGCGGGCGCGATCTGCGGCGCGAACTCGGCCTGCCCGCCGAGGGGCCGGTGCTGCTCTTCTTCGGCTTCGTGCGGCCCTACAAGGGCCTGGAGTATCTCATCCAGGCCCTGCCGCGCATCCGTGAGCAACTGCCCGCCCACCTGCTGGTCGCCGGCGAGTTCTGGTCCTCGCGCGAGTTCTATGTGCGCTATGCCCAGGAGTTTGGCGTCGAGCAGTTCATCACCTTCGTCGACCGCTACATCCCCAATGAAGAACTGCAACCCTACTTCGACGCCTCCGACGTAGTGGTGCTGCCCTACGTCTCGGCCACGCAGAGCGCGGTGGTGCAACTGGCCTTCGGCTTCAACAAGCCGGTGATCACCACGCGAGTGGGCGGGCTGCACGAGGTAGTGCGCGACGGGGTCAATGGCCTGATCGTGCCGCCGCAGGACGAGGTTGCGCTCGCCGAGGCCGTGGTGCGCTTCTTCACCGACGAGGTCGGCACGCGCATCCGCGCCCAGGTCGCCGCTGGCGCCACCAGCGAGGGCGGCTACAGCTGGGACGAACTGGTCCGCACCCTGGAAGACGTGGCCCGCGAGCTCGCGCCGGGCGCGGGGAGCCGACGACAATGACGCTCCCTGTGCTGCTCGCCAGCCTGCTGATCGCCGCGGTGATCCAGCTCGCCGGGCTGGGGCTGGGATGGCTGGCCCTGCGCCCGCTGCGCCTCGGCGAAGCGGGTCTGCTCGGCCTCTGGCTGCGCGGTTCAGCCGGGCTGGGCCTGCTCGCGGTGCTGACCCTGCTGCTCGGCATGGGCGGGCTGCTCCACCGGTGGCTGATGATCCCGCTGGTGCTTGGCCTGGCGCTGCTGGGGCTGCGCGCGCTCAGCGATGGGCTGCGCGCGCATCTGGCGGGGCCACGCCGGCCCTGGGCGCCGCTGGCCGCGCACTGGGCGCCGCGGGCCGCCCTGCTTGTGCTGCTCGCGCTCGGCGCCAGTTCGCTGCTCTGGATCATGCTCACCCACAGCCTCGCCCCACCGATCGACTGGGACGTGCTGGCCTACCACCTCGACCTGCCGAAGCGCTATGTCGCGCAGCAGCGCATCGTCTACGTGCCTGACAACCCGAGCTCGAACTGGCCGCTCAACCTCGAGATGCTCTACACGCTGGCGCTACTCTTCGGCTCCGACATCGCCGCCCATCTCACTACGCTGAGCATGGTGGGGCTGATCGCCGGCGGGCTGCTGCTGGTGGCGCGGCGCCTGCTCGACGACCGGGCCGGGGCGATCGCGCTGGCGCTCTTCCTGACCGTGCCCACGGTGAAGCGGCTCGGTGGGGTGGCGATGGTGGACGCGGCGCTGGGGCTGTTCGTGCTCGGGGCGGCCTACAGCTTTGAGCGCTGGCTGACTGAGCGGCGCCCGGACTGGCTGGCGCTCTGCGCGATCTTCTGCGGCCTTGCTGCGGGGAGCAAGCTCACCGGGGCAGGCTTCGCCATTCTCTACTTCCTGCTGCTGCTCTGGGCAGAGGGCTGGCGGCTCTGGCGCGAGCGGGCCGCGGGCCGGCGCCCCGACCTGGCGCCGTTGCTGCGCCACGCCCTGCTCTACGGGCTGATCGGCCTGGCCCTGGTGGGACCCTGGTACCTGCGCTCGCTGCTCAACACCGGCAACCCGGTCTTCCCCTTCGCCTACCACATCTTCGGTGGGCGCAACTGGGACGCGTTGGGCGACGAGTACCACAGCCACATGCTGGAGAGCGTCTTCACCGCCGAGATGCCCAGGAACCTGATCGGGCTAACGCGATCGTATTACGCGATGATCTTCGAGCCGCAGCTGCTGGGCGGCTACCGCGGCCACCTGGGTCCGCTGATCACCCTGGGGTTGGTGGCAGGCATCGTGGCGCTGCCGTGGGCGCCCCGCTTCATTCGCCACAGCCTGTTCGTGGCGGTCGGCTTCTGGCTGCTCTGGTTCTTTCTCACCAGCCACCAGGCGCGTTTTGTGCTGCCGCTGGCACCGCTGCTGGCGCTGATCACTGCCTTTGTGATCGTGCGCCTGCTCGACCTGGCGCGCCGCCCCACCCTGCAGGCGGCGCTGCTCGCCCTGCTGGTGCTGGCCGTATTGCCCGAGTGGCCCTGGTACAACGCTGGCGAGCGCGGGCTCTTCCGCAGCCGCGTAGCCTACCTCAGCGGTGCGCAGAGCCGCGACGCTTTCCTCGATGCCACCATCGACGCCATGCCGCTGTTCCGCTACGTCAATACGCAGCTACCACCCGACGCAGTGGTGCTGCTCGTGCCCTACGAGTCGCGCAGCTACTACCTGGAGCGCGCCTACCTCTGGGGGCACCCGATCGGCCAGCGCGTCATCCGCTGGGAGCAGCACGAGAACGCCGAGGCCCTGCTGGAGACGCTGCACGGCCTCGGCGTGACCCACGTGCTGGAGAACCCGCGCTGGCTCTACACCGAGCTGCGCTACTGGGAGCAGACCCGCGCGCTGATGCTGGCCCTCGAGACGCGCTGCGCCGACCAGCTCTACAGCGACGGCGGTGGGGGCGCGGTGTTTGTGCTGCGCGACACGTGCCGGCCCCCTGGCGGCGCGGGTTAGGACGGCTATTCAGCAGTCCGTTGAGGGTTGGAGCGCAAGGGGGCGAGGACGCGCGGATGCGACGACACGATGACGCGATGGTCGTCACCCTGTCATACCGGTGACGAGTGATGAACCGCACGGTCCGTAGCCGCTGCACGAGGCCGGTACTCTGGGCAGCGCATCAGCGACCTCGGTCAAGGCGGGGCAGCGTGCTGCGCGCCTACGACGCGGTGATCGTGAGGGCCTGGGGCGGGATGCCCAGGCCGTCGGCGAGGCGCAGGGCGTGCTCGGGGTCAAGCGGGGCGAGACCGAGCTCGATCTCGGCGAGGAGCCGGGCGGGGAGCCCGGCGCGCAGCGCCAGTTCGACGTAGGTGAGCTGGGCCTCGCGGCGCAGGCGGCTGACCTGGGCCGGCGAGAGGACGGGCATGCCCGGGCGGGCCGCGGGCTGCGCCGTCGTGCCGGTGGGCGCGCGGAGCGCAATGCGGGCCAGGATGAACAGGATGACGGCCAGGGCGGCGCAGGCGCCGCCGATGATCATCGCCAGCGGCAGCGCGGTGGCCAGCAGCGAGCTGGGGTTGGCGCGCACGTAAGGCATGACCAGCAGCATCACGATGCTAGCCACGCCGTGGGCCAGCGCCACGCCCACGATCGAGCCGCTCAGGCGCACAACCCCGGCGAAGACCAGGCCGACGATGAAGGCCAGCAGCGCGTAGAGCGGCGAGCCGAAGCCGAGTTGCACCGTAGCGAAGACGATCGCCACATAGAGCGGGCCCCAGCGCCCGAGCAGCGGCCCGCTCACGGTCTGCAGCAGGCCGCGGAAGATCAACTCCTCGGCGAAGCCGGCGAAGACCAGCAGCGCCAGGGCCAGCGCCGCCAGCGCCTGCCACGACGCGAGGCCGGCGGGCAACTCGGGGCGCAGCAGCACCGCACCGGCGTAGCCGAGGGCCACACCGCAGCCCATCACCATCAGCTGCATCCACAGCTCACCGCTGGTCAGGCCCACCTCGCGCGGGCGCAGCCGCAGCGCGCGGAGCACCAGCACGGCGGCCACCAGGATGCCGCCGCCGGCCAGGGCGTAGCTGAGCAGCAACGAGCCGGACGGCGGCAGCGCCAGCACCACGATGCGCAGCAGTGGAACGAGCAGCAGGGCCAGGGCCAGGTTGCGCCCGCGCTCCGCCGCGCCCAGGGCGCTGTGGTAGACGAGGACGAGCGCCAGGGCGGCGTGGAGCAGCAGGCCCGCAAGTGAATGCCCGCCGGCCACCAGGAGCTCGGCGGCGGCCAGCAACAGCGGGTAGAGCCAGAACAGCGCCGCGGCCAGCGGAACGCTGCGCGCCCGGTCGCCCGGCGTGGTCGCGATTGGTGGAGGTGCGATCATCGAATGCCTTAAGCGAATGAACGAATGAAGGAATCAATGGGGACGGAAGACGAATGACCCCGGCGCAGGCTCAGGCTCCCCGATCCACACTTCTTATCTCTCACTTCTTCATCTCGAAATGCAGCTCTTCTCTGGGGGTATTCG
>DAOUBZ010000556.1:0-6928 GCA_034432515.1 Chloroflexaceae bacterium
CCAGCGTTCGTCCTGAGCCAGGATCAAACTCTGCGTGGGACCGTGGCGTTCGACTCCCGTCGTCCGCCCGTTCCCCTCTTGACGTGGACCACGTAAACTGTCACAGTTCAGTTGTTCAGGTGCGGCCCCGAAGCCTGGCCGACAAAAAACCAGGTGGCGGGTTGCCCCTCCAGCCTGGCGCCGTCTCCGGGTCGCCCCGGCGCGGTTCGCTTGTCGTAGCCGTGCCTCGGTTGTCTCGGTCTACCTCACTAAGGAGTGAGACCTTCAACTCTGTTAGTATAGCACTTACCTCCAGACTTGTCAAGAGGTTTGCGCTTTTTTACCGAGTTGCCGCCGCTGTGGCGGGAGGTTCTGGCCGACAAAAAACCAGGTGGCGGGTTACCCCTCCAGCCTGGCGCCGTCTCCGGGTTGCCCCGGCGCGGTTCGCTTGTCGCTCGCAGAGCGCCTCGGTTGTCTCTGTCTACCTCCAGCGGAGTGAGACCGTCAACGCTGTGAATGATAGCACGGGCTGCGAAGCATTGTCAAGGGGCTGTGTGTTAGTGTTCTGTTAGCGCGGTGCAGCAAGCCTATGGCAGCAGGAGCGCCAGCGTGTAGCGCTGGGCCACCAGGTAGCGTCGCCCGTGCGCGACGGCCACGTCGGTGATCAGGTAGCGGTCGGGCGTGAAGCCAAGCCGGGCCGCCAGTAATTCGTCGCTGGTGGCGCGCCAGGCAAGCGCCGTGGCCGGATCGTCGCGCTGGAGCGTGGTCCAGTCGCCGGGGATTTCCAGCGCCAGGTAGGGCGCGCCGGCGGGCACCCGCAGTGGTCGCGGCCCGGCGTTGAGGATGGCGACCCCGGGGAAGTGGGTCAGGTCGTGCCGCCCGCCGCCCGCCACCCCGGCCAGCGCCGCTTGTCCCCGGGCCGAACGAGGCAGCCAGACGATGCCGAGACGCGAGGCGCTGACCCGATTGAGCGCGTTGCGATACGGGTAGTAGGCCCGATAGAATTCGCCCGCGACCGCCCGGAGTTTGCCGAAGTTGAGCACCGCATTGGGAAACTGCAGCGGGTCGGCAGTCCAGTGGATCAGATCGATGCCACGGGCCAGGGCCTGCCGCGCCTGTTCGCGCTTCAGGGTCGCGGCCAGACCGGCGCTTCGGTGCGCGGCAGCCACGCCCATGACCTGCGACTCGATGGCCAGTTCGCGTCGATAGGGGAGCGCTAGCTCATCCAGCGCTGCGAGACCGAAGCGGTGAAAGCCGAGCAGAAAGCCGGCCAGTTGTCCTGCGCGGCGAGCCACCAGTGACGTACCGGGCGCAAACTCGGCGCTGTGCAGATCGTCAGGATAGCCGTCATCAGCGACGCCGCCCCAGATCTCGTTGCGCAGCCGGCGCACCGCCGGGAGCTCTGCCACCCCCGGCGCACCGATGTCGAAGCCGTCGATCACCGTTGAGGTGGCAGCGAAGCCGTGCCCCGCGCTGGGCAGATGCAGCACGATGATGGCCGGGGCCACGAGCGGGGTCAGCGAGGCCAGGAGCACCTCGTTGGCCGGAAGCGGGCCAAGCGCGTGCAGGCGCAGCGTGTAGACCGGGCGCCCCTCCTCGATCGCGCGGGGGAAGAGCAGCCCGACAGCCACGATCGTATCGCTGCTTCTGTCCCGCAACACCGCCAGGCGCCCGCCCATCTTGACGAAAGTGGTTTCAACGAAGTAGCTCGGCACAAGCGGTTGGCCGCTGCCGGCCAGCAGCCGGTGTAGCGCGGCCACCTCTGCCGGCCAGCCGGGGGCGGTATGATCGAGGATGTTCCAGGCAAGGTTCACAGGTGTTCCGGCGCAGCGCGGCGAGCTGCGCGACCACGGATCGCGCCGCGCGCCTCGCACAGCGTGTTATACTCTGCCTCATTCTACCGCGAAACGCCGTCGCACACCCTGGGCGGCGCTCCTGGAGCGCCGGTGGCGTATTCCGGTGGCGGGGGTTGTGGGGGCCTGCAGCCGCCAAGGCATGCTCTTTGCTGGTTGGTTCTGGGCGGCTTCGCCGCCCAGAACCAACCAGCAAAGAATTCTCCCCGGCTATAGAGGCATGGCTGATGCTACAAGAGTATCTTGCCGCAGAGCGCGATGCGTTGCTCGCCATCGCCGCGCTCCTGGTCGCCCACGAGTCGCCGAGCGGCGACAAGGCGCGTTGCGATGCGCTTGCCACGCTGCTTGCGGAGCGCTTTGCTGCCCTGGGCATCGTGGAGCGCCACACCAACCCATCGGGCGGCGACCACGTCCTGGTGCGGATCGCGGCCCCCGGCGCGCCGGCCGGCGCGCAGCCGGCGCTGGTGCTCTGCCACTACGATACGGTCTGGCTCGCAGGCACGGTGGCCACGCGGCCCTTCCGCGTTGAGGGCGACACAGCCTATGGGCCGGGGCTCTACGATATGAAGGCGAGCATCGCCATGGCCGAACTGGCCTTGCGGGCGGTGGATGCCCTCGGGCTTAGCCTCGCGCGCCCGGTGCTCCTGCTCATCACCAGTGACGAGGAGATCGGCAGCCCGAGCTCACGGGCGTTGATCGAGGCCACGGCCGCCGGCTGCGCCCATGCCCTGGTGCTCGAGCCGCCGATCGAGCCCGATGGCGCCTTGAAGACGGCGCGCAAGGGGATCGGCATGTTCACCATTGCGATCAGCGGGCGCGCAGCCCACGCCGGTGTCGAGCCCGAGAAAGGTGCCAGCGCTGTCACCGAACTGGCCCACCAGATCCTCGCGCTGAACGCTCTGGCCGATCCCAAGCAGGGGACCACGGTCAACGTTGGACTGGTGCGCGGCGGCAGCGGGCGCAACGTGGTGCCGGCCGAGGCGCTGATGGAGGTCGACGCGCGCGCCTGGACAAGCGCCGAGGCAGCGCGTCTCGAGCAGGCGATCCGCACCCTGGCGCCCGTGACGCCCGGGGTGCGTCTAACCGTAACCGGTGGCTTCAACCGGCCACCACTGGAGCGCACGCCGGCCGGCGCCGCCCTCTTCGCGCAGGCGCAGACCCTCGGCACGGCACTGGGCCTGGCGCTCCACGAAGGGGCCACGGGCGGCGGCAGCGACGGCAACTTCACCGCCGCGCTCGGGGTGCCGACCCTCGACGGTCTGGGCGCACCCGGCGCCGGGGCCCACGCCAAGCACGAGCAGATCAGTGTCAGCGGGGCGCTCCAGCGCGCCGCCCTGCTGGCACTGCTGCTCACGCGACTCTGAGATTAGAGGCCGTTGGCGGCGATCACGTCGCGATACCAGGCGAAGCTGTCCTTCGGGATGCGCTGCTGTGTCGCGAAATCCACGTGGACAAGGCCGAAACGCTGGTGGTAGCCCCAGGCCCACTCGTAGTTGTCGAGCAATGACCACTGGAAGTAGCCGATGAGCGGCACGCCGGCCTGGATCGCGCGGTGGCAGGCGATCAGGTGCTCGCGCAGGAAGGCGATGCGGCGCTCGTCGTGCACACGCCCGTCGGCAGTGACGGGGTCGAGGTAGCTGACCCCATTCTCGCTGATCAGGATGCGCGGCAGACTGTAGTGGCTGTAGAGCCGCAGCAGGATCTTGTAGAGCCCCTCGGGGTAGATCTCCCAGCCCATCTCGGTGCGCGGCGTGTCAAGGCGCAACTCATGGAGTTGCCAGGGCTGCGGGCCGGCGGCCACCACGACCCGGCTGTAGTAGTTGAAGGCGAAGAAGTCGGTTGGTGTGGCAATGGTGCTGAGATCGCCGGGCCGAACAAAGTGCATACCGCGGGGCAGATAGCCGGCAGCACTGTAGTCGGCGATCATGTCGCCGGGGTAGCCGTGGCCACAGACCGGGTCGAGGAACCAGCGGTTGAAGTAGCCGTCGCGATAGCGGGCGGCGTCGCGGTCGGCAGGGCTATCGCTGGCGGGCACGGTGGCCTCAAAGTTGAGCGCGATGCCGACTTCGGCGCCGGGGGCGGCGGCGCGAATGGCCTGGACACCGAGGCCGTGGGCGAGCAAGGCATGGTGGCTGGCGGCGATGGCCGTGGGCATGTCCTGCCGGCCCGGGGCATGCTCGCCAAACCGGTAGCCAAGCATGCTGACGCACCAGGGCTCGTTGATCGTGATCCAGTGGCGGATGCGGTCACCCAGAGCTGCGGCAACCACGCCGGCGTACTCGGCGAAGGCATAGGCGGTGTCGCGGGCCGGCCAACCGCCGGCGTCCTCGAGGGACACAGGCAGGTCCCAGTGGTAGAGGGTAGCGTAGGGAGTGATCCCGCGTTCCAGCAGCGCATCGACCAGGCGTCGGTAGAAATCCAGCCCGGCCTGGTTGAGCGGGCCGCGGCCCTGCGGGAACACCCGCGGCCAGGCGATGCTGAAGCGATAGGCGTTCAGGCCCAGGTCGGCCATCAGGGCAACGTCCTCCTGGTACCGGTGGTAGTGATCACAGGCGACATCGCCGGTATGGCCGTCGCGGGTTTTGCCCGGCGTGTGGCTGAAGCGGTCCCAGATGCTGGGGCCGCGCCCGTCTTCGTCAACGGCGCCCTCGATCTGGTAGGCCGAGGTGGCCGCACCCCAGATGAAGCCCGGTGGAAACGAATATGCTGGCATAGAATATCCTGACGTCTATCCGGCAGCACTGGCTGCCGATGCGTAACGGTATGGCCTTTGGGGATGGCGCGGCGGCTCTGCCGCCGCGCTCATTAGCCTGTAACGTACGTTTCCTGGCATGTCCGCCCCCTGCCCAGCCTGCCCCGGTTGGGGGGAGGAGCCGGGCACCCTTCCCCAGCGGGGGAGGGTTGGGGAGGGGTTCAGCGAAAGACTCTGTTGACCGACCAATTACCCCGCGGGCCTACATTATGCGGCGGTCCAGCCCAGGGCAAGCTCGTAGACCGAGCCGGTCATGGAGGCGCCTGAGTCGGAGCAGAGGAAGAGCACCAGGTCGGCGATCTCGGCCGGCTCGATCAGGCGCTTGATCGCGGTCGGGGCGAGCATGACCTTTTCGATCACCTCGCTTTCGGGGATGCCACGGGTGCGCGCCTGGTCGGCGATCTGCTTCTCGACGAGAGGTGTGCGCACATAGGCCGGGGCGATCAGGTTCACGGTGATGCCATAGGGGCCACCCTCAAGCGCGGCGGTGCGGGTGAGGCCGAGCAGGCCGTGCTTGGCCGCGATGTAGCCAACCTTGAAGGGCGAGGCGCGCAGGCTGTGGAGCGAGCCGATATTGATGACACGGCCCCAGCCGCGCTCCTTCATGCCAGGCCAGGTGTAGCGCGTGAGCAGGAAAGGCGCGGTGAGCAGGACCGCGAGCATGTGCTCCCAGCGGTCCTCGGGGAACTCCTCGATCGCGGCGATATGCTGGTAGCCGGCATTATTGACCAGCACATCCACCTGCCCGAAGTGCGCGAGGGTCGTATCGACCACGCGGCGGCACTCCTCGCGCCGCGCGAGGTCGGCGCCGACAAACAGCCCGCCGATCTGCTCGGCCACGGCCTGGCCCTCACTACCCGGCAGATCGACCACGGCCACACGATAGCCGGCCCCGGCCAGCTTCTCGGCAACGGCGCGGCCAATGCCGCTGGCCGCACCAGTCACAATTGCGACGCGCTCGGTCATCGTTGACACTCCTTTGTCAGGCTGATGCAGATTGCCCCTCAATTCTAGCGCACTTTTCCGGCTGCCCGTGCTGCTGCAACATCTCTGGGGCAAGCCCCAAACCCCTCGTCGGGCGGCGTGGCCGCTCCAAACCCCAACGCCGGAGGCGGACGCTGGATCAGCCCTGGGGTGGGCTGCGGCGCGCGAGGGCATAGACGATCTCGCGGGCGAGGGCGGCAATGAGGGCCGCCTCGCGGCTGTCGGGCTCGGCGCGCATGATGAGGGCGCGCAGGCGCCGCAGCACCGCGGCGCCGTCGCCGGACTTAACGAAGCCGGTGGCCTCAACGGCGGCTTGGAGGGCGGCGAAGCTTACCTCGAGCTCGGCAGCGGTGGCCGGACGGCGCAGCGGCGCCGGAGGCAGGGTACCTGCTGCGGCCACGCGCAACTCGTAGAGGGTCAGCAGCACGGCCTGGGCCAGGTTCAGCGAGGGATAGGCGGGGTCGGTGGGGAGGGTGAGGATGGCGTGGCAGCGGTCGAGGGCAGTAGTGTCGAGACCGTGATCCTCGGGGCCGAAGAGCAGCGCCACCGGCCCGGCGCTGGCGGCGCGGGTGACGAGTTCGGTGGCAAAGGCGCGCGCATCGGGGCGTAGCGGGCGATCGGGGTGGGCGCGCTCGCTGGTACCGACGACATAGCGCACGTCGGCGAGGGCGGTGTCGAGCTGGCTGTACACCTCGATGCCCGCCACCAGGTCCTCGCTGCGATGGGCGATCCCGCTGAGGTCCGCCGGGTCAAAGGGCACCGGATCAACCAGGCGCAGGCGGCGGAAACCCATGTTCTTCAGCGCGCGCACCACCGCGCCAATGTTGCGCACATCGCGGGGGCGGTGGAGCACGGTGATGACCTGGTCCATGGGGGTGAGGTCAATTGTCTGGCAGCCTGGCGGTCGCACGCAAAAGAACGTTTTCTGCTAATCCACAACTTGAATCACGATGCCGCCCAGGCGGGCTTCCTCGGCATAACAGCGCCTGCCGCGAATGAAACACTCATGTGAAGGATATGGCTGACCGCTTTCGCGCAGGATGGCGTAAAAGCCGCCACCCATGCCTTTGTTATAGAAAGCAAGTGGGCGGCCTTGCGAATCGCAAGCCTGCGCGGCACATTGCGGGCAGACGGCGCACGGGTAACGCGGGGCGATGGGCGTCGACGCGCCGCACAAGGGACAGGGGTGACTGGTATCCATGGTGTTCAGCGCAGCAGGAGCGGAATCTCGCTCAGGCGGAGGCTCTGACCAGGAACAGCGGGCTGCCAGACGTAGCCACTTCTTATTGCTCACAATTCGCTTGAAATCGCTTCATTGTGCTGCCCAACGCTCTGGTTCAGCGGCGGGGCGCAGCGCCCC
>DAOUBZ010000557.1:0-11174 GCA_034432515.1 Chloroflexaceae bacterium
AAGTCATTTGTCATACTGAGCGCAGCGAAGCATCTCGGCCGGGACCCTTCGCTTCGCTCAGGGTGACACGGGACTTGCCGGATGAACCACTCAGGGTGCTAAAAGTGGCGAACAATCGTGATATGCTCCCGGCGCTCTAGCGTCCGGCCTACAGCAACTCCTCGGCCAGGTCGATCGCCCGCAGCAGCGCGGCAGCCTTGTTGCAACTCTCCTGATACTCGGCCTCGGGGTCGCTATCGGCCACCACGCCGCCGCCGGCCTGCATATAGGCGACGCCATTCTGGACGACCAGGGTGCGCAGGGCGATGCAGGTGTCGAGGTCGCCATTGAAGCCCACGTGCCCGACGCAGCCGGCGTAGACACCGCGCCGTGTCCCCTCCAGTTCGGCGATGATCTCCATGGCGCGGATCTTCGGCGCACCGCTCACCGTGCCGGCCGGGAAACAGGCCCGCAGCGCGTCGAGCGCGCTCAGGTCGCTGCGCAGCCGCCCGGTGACGTGGCTCACCAGGTGCATAACGTGGCTGTACTTCTCCACGAACATGAAGTTGGGCACCCGCACCGTGCCGGGCTCGCTTACCCGCCCGATATCGTTGCGCCCCAGGTCAACCAGCATCAGGTGCTCAGCGCGCTCCTTCTCGTCGGCGAGCAACTCCTCAGCCAGGGCGGCATCTTCGGCCATGTCGCGCCCGCGCCGCCGCGTGCCGGCAATCGGGTGGGTCTGCACCTCGCCCTCCTGCACGCGCACCAGCAACTCGGGTGAGGCGCCCACCAGGTCACCCTCGCCAGTGCGTAGCAGGAACATGTAGGGCGAAGGATTGATCGTGCGCAGTGCGCGGTAGATCGTCACCGGGTCGGCCGTGGTCGGGCGGGTGAAACGCTGCGACGGCACCACCTGGAAGATATCGCCCGCAGCGATGTACTCCTTGGCCCGCAGCACGTTGGCGTGGTACTGCTCACGGGTCAGGTTTGAGACTGGGGCCGTGCGCGCGGCGTCGGCAACGACCGGGGAGTGGGGCTCGTAGTTGCGGGGCGCCAACTCGTGGGCGCCGAGGCGCGCCGCGGCCTCCACCGGCTGGCGCAGGCGGGCCACCAGGGCCTCGATGCGCGCCGTGGCCCGCCGGTACTCGGTCTCCAGGTCCTCTGCGTCCAGGTGAACGTGTGAGAGCACCTTGATCTTGTGGCGCAGGTGGTCGAAGATCAGCAGCGTATCGACAAACATCCAGAAGCCTTCGGGCATCTGGTAGTCGCAGTGCTCGGGCACGGGCAGGCGCTCGAAGTAGCTCACCGTCTCGTACCCCAGGTAGCCCACGGCGCCGCCGACGAAGCGCGGCAGGTCGGGCAGGCGCACCGGCCGATAGGCGCCGAGGTAGCTGCCTAGCACGACCAGCGGGTCGCTGTAGTTGAGGGTCTGCTTGTAGCCGCCCTGGAGCGCCTGGGCAACGCCCCGGTCGAGGCGCAGGGTGAGGTACGGATCGCTGCCGATGAACGAGTAGCGGGCGATGTGCTGGCCACCCTCCACGCTCTCGAGCAGGAAGCTATGGCTCCCCTGGGCCACCTTGAGATACGCCGAGACCGGTGTCTCCAGGTCGGCCAGAATCTCACGGTAGATCGGGCAGAGGTTGCCATGGCCACGCAGTGAGCGAATGTCTTCGAGAGTTGGTGTATACATGTGAAGCCTTTAGCGAAAATAGCTCAGCCCCATGGCTGCTTCCATCAGTTGCACCGTCTCGCGGGCCACGGCGCGGGTTCGCTCATTACCAGCGGCGATGATCTCGTCGACCAGGGTCGGGTTGGCCTCGTAGTGGGCGCGCCGCTCGCGGATCGGGGCCAGAAAGGTTTCCAGGGCGGCGATCAGTTTGCGTTTCACCTCTACGTCGCCCACGCGGCCCTGGCGGTAGCGTAGCTTCAGGTCGTTTACCTCGTCCAGGTCGGGGTTGAAGGCGTCGTGGTAGGCAAAGACCGGGTTACCCTCGACCCGGCCGGGGATGTCGGCGCGGATGCGGTTCGGGTCGGTATACATACCCCGCACCTTCTGCTCGACCGTCTTCGCATCGTCGGAAAGAAAGATCGCATTGCCGGCGCTCTTGCTCATCTTGCCCTGGCCATCAATACCCGGGAGCGTCCCAACCTCGGGCACCAGGGCCTCGGGCTCCGGGAAGACCTCGCCATAGAGGTAGTTGAAGCGGCGGGCAATCTCGCGGGTGATCTCAACGTGGGCCTCGTTATCCTTGCCCACCGGCACCAGGTGCGCCCGCGGCATCAGGATGTCGCCCGCCTGCAACACCGGGTAACCGAGCAGGCCGAAGGGTAGTTGCTCCTCGTCGATGTTGGCATTGCGCGCCATGTCTTTGATGCTCGGCAGCCGCGTGAGCCGTGGCACGGTCACCAGCATCTCGAAGATCAGGTTCAGCTGGTAGATCTCCTTCACCGCTGACTGCACGTAGAAAGTCACTTTATTCGGATCGATGCCCACTGCCAGGTGGTCGAGCACCAGGTCGCGGATATTCTGGGGAATGGCCGCGATGTCCTCGCGCGTCGGCCTGGTGGTGAGCACGTGCAGATCGGCGATGATGAAGAAGCATTCGTAGCTATCCTGCAGCGCGACCCGGTTCTGCAATGAGCCAACGTAGTGCCCCAGGTGCAGCTTGCCAGTCGGGCGATCTCCGGTCAGAATGCGTTTTTTCGTGGTCACTGAGCGCTCCTTTCGGCGTATTTGATCACATCGGCTGTGGCGCTGTCCAAACGTGGTTTACGCATCCGGTCCAGGCCGGGGTTTCGATTAGGTACGTGTTCACCCTTCGCCTGGGAGCGAGGGCATCTAGGCGCCGGGGCGATCGCTTCCTCGCGCGCGCCGGCGCCACAGACGGGACGGGCGGCGCTTCCGTGGTATACTGCGCGCGCTCCGCGCATCACCGGTGCTGTCTGCCTCTGGAAAGGAAGTGCCCCGTGTCGCGCCCGCGCCGTACGCTGCTGCTCGCCCTGCTCGCCCTGCTGCTCGCGGTCGGTCTCCCGCTCACGCCGCTTCGCGCCCAGAGTAGTGCTTCGTTCACCAGCACCCGGCCCGTTGTCGAGCCGCTTAACCCGGTGGTGGTCAATGTCAATATCGCGAACTACAGCGGCCCCGCCACACTGCTGGTCTTCGACGGTCGCGGCCGCCACGCCGGGAGCTTTCCGCTCACGCTCGCCAATGGCTTCGGGGCGGTTGAGGTCAGCCCGCGCGGCGCACTCGGCGCTCACTGGGCCGCGCTGTTCCTGCCTTCCGGCGCACAGGTCGCCGCGGGCACGCTCTATCGCCTCGACGCCAGCACCACGGTGCGCACCGGCGTAGTTGCCTTCGACGAGCTCTACGACCGGGTGCGCGGCTTTATGGCCGCCAAACGCCTCAGCTACCAACTTGAGGGTCGCCCCATCACCGGCTACCGCTCGCCCGACAGTCCGCTGCTCTGGCTGCGCGACCACTACTATCAGAACCGGGCATTCCGCTACTTTGAAACGGAGTTGACCAGCCTGATCGAGGCCAATCTGCGCGCCCAGGCCGCCGATGGCAGTTTGCCCGACTTTGTTGCCCGCCCGGAGTGGAACATCCCCGCCTTGCGCACTCCGGTTGAGGCCGATGTGGAGTACCTCTATGTCCAGCTGATCTACGAGACCTGGAAGACTACCGGCGATACGGCCTGGATGCTGCGTTTGCTCCCCTCGGCGCAGAAGGCGATCAACTATACGCTCACCTCGCCCTTGCGCTGGGAGCCGAGCCTCGGGCTGGTCAAGCGGCCCTTCACCATCGACACCTGGGACTTCGAGTACGGCCCCACCACGACCGACCCGGCTACCGGGCGCCCGGCTCCGCGTCACTGGATCGACAACCAGACGCGCTGGGGCATCTTCCACGGCGACAACACCGGGCTGGCCGAGGCGCTGCGCGCCCTGGCGCTGATGGAAGAGCAGGCCGGCCAGAACGAGCTTGCCGCGCAGCGCCGCGCGCTGGCCAACGACATCATGGTGCGCCTGAACCGGTTGAGCTGGAACGGATCGTTCTACACCCATCACGTCAAACTCATCCCCTTCGTTGTTCCCGGCGTCGACGAGACGCGCCAGTTGAGTCTCTCCAATGCGATTGCGCTCAACCGCGGCGTGCTGAGTGTGGAGCAGGGCCGCGCCATCCTGGCCGAGTACCAGCGGCGTCTCAATGACCCCGCGCGCACCGCCTTCGCCGAGTGGTACAGCATCGACCCGCCCTTCCCGGCCGGCGCCTTCGGTCTCGACGGGCGCCTGGGCGAGCGCCCCGGCGAGTACGTCAATGGCGGCATCATGCCCCTGGTCGGCGGCGAGCTCTCACGGGGCGCCTTCCGCTACGGCTACGAAGCGTACGGCTTCGATATCCTGTACCGTTACCATGAACTGATCACGCGCAACAATTCCACCTACCTCTGGTACTACCCTACTGGCGGCTTCGCCCCGGCCGACGAGTTCCTGCCCAGCGACGGCTGGGGCTCCAGCGCGATGCTCGGCGCGCTGATCGAGGGCGCAGCGGGGCTCAGCGACGACAGCATCGCCTACGAGGCCGCCACCGTGAGCCCGCGCTGGCTGGCTGCCCCTCGCAACCAGGTGAGCAGCGCGTATGCTGCGGCCCGCTATGCCGCCTCCGCTGGCTACGTCGCCTATCGCTGGCGCTACGAGCCGCCCACCAGCGAAGGTGGCGAGACCCGCATCAGCCTGGAAGCCACCGGCTCGGGGTCGAGCCTCCGCACTCGTGTGCTGCTGCCCGCCACGGCCCGCGAGGTACGCAGCGTGACGCTCAACGGCCAGCCCGTGCCCGTCCAGATCGAAGCGATCGGCCCGAGCCGCTACGTCATGGTCGAGGCCCCCGGCCCGATTGTGCAGGTGCAGGTGACGCTGCGGTGAGCGGCTGACGCGACGACACGATGACGCGGGCACGCCGCCGCCGCGTAGGGCCGACGCATGCGCGCCCCGGGCCAGCTGCGGGAAACCGAGCCACCGGGTGGCGCATGCGTCGGCCCTACGGCGCGTCCACCCCTCACCCCACGCTCGGCAGCCCCGCCAGGGCCATGGCCACCTCGGCATCGGAGTACTCGAAGTCGTGCAGCTTGCCGGCCAGGTAGTCGGTGTAGGCCTGCATATCGAAGTGCCCGTGGCCACAGAGATTGAAGAGGATGGTGCGGCTCACACCCTCTTCCTTGCAGCGCAGCGCCTCGCGGATGGCTCCGGCGATGGCGTGGTTGGCCTCCGGTGCAGGCATAATGCCCTCGGCGCGAGCGAACTGCAGCCCGGCGGCGAAGGTGTCCAGCTGCTGGTAGGCGGTAGGCTCGATCAGCCCCAGCTGGACCAGATGGCTCACCAGGGGGGCCATGCCGTGGTAGCGCAGGCCCCCGGCGTGGAAGCCCGAGGGCACGAAGGTGCTGCCCAGGGTATGCATCTTGACCAGCGGTGTCAGGTGGGCGGTATCGCCGAAGTCGTAGGCGTAGCGGCCTTTGGTGAGCGAGGGGCAGGCCGCCGGCTCGACGGCCACCGCCCGCACGTCGCGCTCGCCGCGCAGTTTGGCGCCGAGGAAGGGGAAGGCGATCCCGGCGAAGTTGCTGCCGCCGCCCGTGCAGCCCACCACCACATCCGGGTAGTCGCCGGCCATTTCGAGCTGGGCCAGGGCCTCCTGGCCGATCACCGTCTGGTGCAGCAGCACGTGATTGAGCACACTGCCCAGGGCATACTTGGTGTCGTCGTTCTGGGCCGCCACCTCAACCGCCTCGCTGATCGCGATGCCGAGGCTACCGGTGCTGTCGGGATGCTCGGCGAGAATGGCCCGGCCCGAAGCCGTCTCCTCACTGGGGCTGGCCGTGACGGTGGCGCCATAGGCCTCCATCAGCGCCCGGCGGTAGGGCTTCTGCTCGTAGCTGACCCGCACCATATAGACCTTGATCTCAAGGCCGAAGAGCGCCCCCGCGAAGGCGAGCGACGAGCCCCACTGGCCCGCGCCGGTCTCGGTGACGATGCGCTTCACACCCTCCTGCTTGTTGTAGTAGGCCTGAGCAACGGCAGTGTTCGGCTTATGGCTGCCGGCCGGGCTGACGCCCTCATACTTGTAGTAGATCTTCGCCGGGGTATCGAGCGCCCGCTCGAGGCGGCGCGCCCGGTAGAGCGGCGTCGGGCGCCACTGGCGGTAGATCGCCTGCACCTCCTCGGGGATAGCGATCGCCCGCTCGGTGCTGACCTCCTGGAGGATCAGGGCCATGGGGAAGAGCGGCGCCAGGTCGGCGGGGCCGATCGGCTGCTTCGTGCCCGGGTGTAGCACCGGTGGCGCTGGTGTGGGCAGATCAGCCGCGATGTTATACCACGACGTCGGCATCCGGTCTTCGGTGAGCAGGTACTTGACGGTGTCCATCGGTGCGGTTCCTCCTGGCTACGTTGCCCCTGGTGCATGCGGCTGGCCAACAAAAAACCCCTCGAACCCGGTGCCGGGTCGAGAGGCGATCGTGATCGCGGTGCCACTCCCTGATCCGCGGGCGCTCACGCGCCACGCGCTCTCCGGGTGCTGTCGCCGGCGCCCAATGGCCGCAGGCGTTCCACACCCATCGCCCTGATAACGGTGGCGTCTCCGGCGGCTACTACTGGGATTGCAGATTCCAGATTGGAAACAATCTCCAATCTACAATCTTTTCGCTCCGCGGCTCCCGGGCCCATTCCACCGCGCCGTGCGCTCCGGTCTCGCACCAGTCACCGGCTCGCTGTGCCGCCGTACGCGGTGTACTCTTCCCGATCACGGCCGTTCGTGCTCGAATTGGGCGGAGTATAGCACGGGCGGCGAGCGCATGTCAAACGCTGCTGCTGCTCGCCCGCTCCTCCCCCTCGCCGGTGAGCGGCAGCAGGATGGTGAAGGTGCTGCCCTGGCCCACGCTGCTGCGCACCGTGATGCTGCCGCCGTGGGCCTCGACGGCCAGGCGGCAGAAGTACAGGCCCAGGCCCGTTCCACGCGGGCGATCGGTGTCGCTGGCCTGGTAGAAGCGTTCAAAGATCCGTGCCTGGGCTTCAGGCGGGATGCCCAGGCCGCTGTCGCTGACACTCAGTTCCAGCGCATGGTCATCGGGGTGCAGGTGGGCACTGACGCGGATCTCACCGTTCGGTGGCGTATACTTGATCGCATTGGTCAGCAGATTGGTCAGGACGCGCTCCATCAGCCCCTGATCGAGCCAGACGAGCGGCAACTCCTCCGCCACCTCGCGCTGGATGCGCGCCTGCTCGGGTCTGGCTGCCAGTTCGAGTGGCTCGCACACCGCCTGCACCAGGGTGCGCACCCGCACTGCCTGGCGCTTGAGCGACCAGCTGCTTGTCTCCAACCGCGCCGAGTCGAGCACCGTCTCGGTGAGCGTGAGCAAGTAGGCGGCGCTTTCGCTGGCCACCCCCAGCAATTCGTGCTGGCCCTCCGGGTCAAAGCGCTGGCGCTGCAGCGCGCGCAGGCAGATCAGCAGCGTATGCAACGGTGCGCGCATATCGTGGACGATCATACGCGTCTGGTCTTCGTGGTGGCGCAGGCGGTCGTTCAACGCCCGGGCCGTGACCGCCAGGGTGGCGTGTTGACGCGCGGCGAAGTCGAGCGTCTCGGCGCTCAGTTGCAGCAACTCGTGGGCCGCGGGGAGCCGCAGCCCGCCGAGCCCGGCTGCCAGCCCACCGGGCAGCGCATCGCTGGCGAGCATCGCGATCGCGCCGACCGCGGCGGGGTCGAGGCTCCAGCGCGCGTCGTAGAGTTGCGTCGTCTCGTCGAGGCTGGTCGCATCCGTCGGGGAGGCAGCGAGCACGAAGCCCAGTTCAGTGCCCAGCCCGATCAGCACAAAGCCCCGACCCGGCGCGGGGGCGGCGGGCAGGCCGACTCTACGCACGGGCACGGTCACGCCACGTAACGCGACCTCGGCCCAGGCGCGCGGCTGTTCACCCTCGCTGACCACTAGGACCCCGCCCGGCAGCGCGAAGACCAGCCGGCTGAGGTTCTGGGCAAGCTGCCCGAGCGTGGCCGGCGTATAGGAGCCGCGCGCGACGCTGCCGTTGCACTCCTGCAGCCGGGCCAGAAACGCGCTGATCGGATAGGCCATGCGTCTCTCCTGCTATGAAGCCCAACGGCAACGCTGGAACGCCCGATGCTACAACCTCGTCAGGGTCGCCGAGTCATGCCTACTCATAGCGCAACGCCACCAGCGGATCGAGCCGCGCGGCCCGGGCCGCCGGATAGAGCCCGGCGACGATCCCGACCAGCGCCGCGAAGCCCAGGGCAGCCAGGGCAAGCCACCATGGGGTCACGAAGAAGGTTCCTTCGATCGGTAGCCGCTCGCGGGCGATGTACCAGTTGATCAACTGGTTGAGCAGGATGCCGACCAGCCAGCCGCCGACGATGCCCACCGCGCCGCCGATCAAGCCGATCAGCCCCGCCTCGAGCATAAACATGCCACGGATGTCGGCCCGCGAGGCGCCGATCGCCTTGAGCGTGCCGATCTCGCGTGTGCGCTCATAGATCGCCATGATCATCGTATTGACGATGCCCAGGCTCGCCACGAACAGCGCCAGGCCGCCTACCGAGGCGAGCATCACGTTGATCACCGCGAAGACCCGGTTGGCCTGCTGCAGGATGAGCTCCAGCGACTGCACACGGAAGCCCTCCGCCCGCAGGCTACGCACCAGCGCGGCGGCCGCCTGCACGTCCGTGGCGCGAACCACTGCTTCATCGTAGCCCTGGGTCGCCAGGTAGTCCGGCATATTGAACCACCAGGCTTTCATCGCCGCCATATCGGCCACGGCGGCCTGCACCTCATTCTCGGCCAGGTCGCTCACGCCGGCCACCCGCAGCGGGAAGCGCTGCTCTTCGCCCCGCGGGCTGCGCAGGACGATCGCCAGCTCGCGGCCCACCAGGTCGGCGGGCTGCAGGTCGCGCGGCAGTGCCCCTGCGGCAAGCACCAGCTGGCCCGGCTCCGCCAGGGGGCCGATCGTCCCGGCGAGAGCCACGGGCGGGGTGCGGAACGGGTTGGCGATCAGGTCGAGCCCGCTCACCCGCACCGCGCGCAGTTCGCCGCCCGGCAACTCTAGCAGCGTCGTCACACTATCCAGGCTGACCCGCGCCGTCACCTCGCGCACGTTCGGCAGTTGCTCCCAGCGGGCCAGCACCTCGGGCGTGATCGGGTTGGCCCGCGCGGGCGCGCCGAACTGGGTGAAAAAATCTTGCCCCTGCTGCTGACCGGGGCGCACAAAGACATTCTCAAGGCCCAGGGCGGCGAACTGGTCGCGGATCGCCTGTTGCACCCCCACTCCCAGCGAGACCATGGTCACGATCGTCAGAATGCCGACGATCACCCCGGTGGAGGTGAGCGCCGTACGGACTTTGCGCCGCCCGAGGTTCTCGAGCGCGGTGCGCAGCATATCACCCAGGCTCATCGATGGTGCTCACTCCTCAAACCAGGCGTGGAGCCAGCGCCCTGCGCGCCGGGGCGGCAGGGCTGCTCACGCGTATGCTGCCGCCTGCGGGCGAGCGGCCCGCCGGGGGCGATTGGTGGGATGCGGAGAGACCAGTCGCCCGGTTTCGGGGTGACTGGCTCATCCAGCGCGCTGTCGGGGTAACGCGGGGATAGCTCTCGATCTGACTCTATTGTAACAGACCGAGGCGTTAGCCGTCTACCCCTGGAGTCGGGGCGTGAGCAGAGTCTTTGGGGCAAGCCCCAAACTCCAGGTTTTCTCGTTGGTGTTGGCGGCGTAGCCGCCAACACCAACGAGAAAACACCTTAACAAAGCTCGGACGAAGGACTAAAATCCCACCTCGACAATGGTGCGCCCGGTGCGGTCCTGGAAGAAGCCAACGCCGTCCTGGATCAGACCAACGTAGAAGCCCATTTTCGTCTCGCGCTGGAGTATTCGCACGCGCCCCACGACGGAGATCTCCTCACCAGGCATGAAGAAATCCTCTTCCCCGGGTACGGTCCACGCCTCGGGTGGGCGCTCGGACAGGGCCCAGCGGAAGGGGTAGCGCCTGGCGCCACCGCCGCTGTTGGCATCCCAGTCCATGCCGACGCGCCAGAAGCCGCCGGCCTGCGCGGCATAGCGGCCGCCTGCGACGGAGGAGTACACCTCGTCGGTGGTATACTCGAAGCCGCTGGGTGGCCCGTAGGTGCGGATCGGTACCGTGCCCGTGTTGCGGATCCGCACCGTCACGGTGAGCACCTCGCCGAGCATCACGCGCTGTGGCGCGATGTAGGCCGAGACGATCCGCGCCTCGGGCTGGCCGACGTTCTCGAGCGCGATCGGTCCCTGGCGCTGCACCAGGTTGCCGAAGCGATCCTCGGCACGCACCGTGTAGGTGTAGACGCCTGCCGGCAGCAGCGCGCCGTTGGGGCGCTTGCCATTCCAGACATGGTGCTGCTCATACGGCCCCTGTTCCTCGCGGGTGACCACCGGGATCACCTCGCCGCTCGGGGCGGTGACATTGATGTCGACCGTGGCACTCACCGGCAGCCGGTAGGTAAACTCGGCGATATCGTCGATCGCGTCGGCGTTGGGCGAGATGGTGCCCGGCGCAACGACGAGGTTCTCGATGTCGGGCATGGCGACCTGGTCACCGCTGATCGTCAGCGGCAGGCGCCGTTCGTCACGCTGGCCATCGGCGCCCTGCGCCGCCACGACCACGGTGTAGGCCCCGGGCGGCAACAGGCGGCGTACCAGCACCGGGTCATCGGTGGGCACGGTGCCGTCAAAGCGCAGCACATAGGCGGTTGCGCTCGCCGGGCGTGGCTGGGCGCGGCGCAGGTCGTAGCGGGCGCCGCCGGCGTCGAGCACATAGATGTCAACGGTTGCAGGGCGGCCGACAGTGTAGCTGATGGTCAGCGGCGTCGCCTGTTCGGCCGGGTCGTAGGTAGTGGCGCTGATCGCCACCTCGCCGAGCAGCGGCCCACGGGCGCAGCTGATCAGCAGCAGGGCGGCGGTGATCAGCCCGGATAGCAGCAGGGCGCCGCGCGTGATGGCCCGGGCGGCGGTGGTACGAGCGATTCTGTTCATGGCGCGGCCATGCTACCACAGGATCGATCGCGCTGTGCATCACATCACCCTGAGAAGCTCTCCAATATTCCAACGGTAAGGGTGTCCGCGTTCACGAGGCTTTGGTGAGACGGCGGCCGAGGAGGCGGATCGAGGCG
>DAOUBZ010000558.1:0-7831 GCA_034432515.1 Chloroflexaceae bacterium
GTTGCCGGCTTCCCCGCCAACAACAACGAGAAAACCCGGGGTATGGGGCTTGTCCCAAGGGTAGTGCACACCACCTGCCGGTTCACTGGGCGCGCGCGGCGGCCTCGATCAGGGCAAGCAGGCGCGGCACCATGGCGGCCGGGTTCTGGTGGAGGCCCTCGATCAGTAGCGCGTTATCGTAGAGTTGCTCCAGGGCGGCGGTCACCACCGGGTCCTCAGCGTTTGCCTCGACCCGCCGGGCCAGGGCGGCGACGAGGCCGTGCCCCGGGTTGAGCTCGAGGATGCGCGGGGCCTGCTCGGCCTCGCGCCCGAGCAGTTGCTGGATGCGCTGCATCTCGCGCCCCAGGGCTTCCTCGTCGCTCACCAGGCGGGCCGGGCTGTCACGTAGCACGCGGGAGGCCCGCACCTCCTTGATTCGTTCGCCCAGTACCGCCGCCGCCCGCTCGGCCAGCCGCGCGAATTGCTCGTCGCTGATCTGCGGCGTGGTCGCCTCGACCTCGCCGGGCAGTTCGATGTCGGCCTCGTCGATGTTGCGCAGCTTCAGGCCCTCGTACTCGCGCAACCCCGAGAGCATGAAGCCGTCCATCAAGTCGTGCAGCAGCAGCACCTCGATATTGCGCGCTGTGAAGGGATCCAGGTGCGGGCTGGTGCGGGCGGCCTCCAGGCTGGAGGCCATGACGTAGTAGATCTCCTGCTGACCATCGACGATGCGGCTCTTGTACTGCCCCAGGGTCACCAGATCATCCCCGCCGCGTGTGGTATTGAAGCGCAGCAGCTTCAGCAGGTCGCTCCGGCTTTCGTAGTCGGTCGCCACGCCCTCTTTGATGAAGACGCCGAACTCCTTCCAGAAGGCCGCAAACTTCGCCGCGTCCTGCTCGGCCAGTTCGTTGAGCTCGCGGTGCAGGCGGCCGGTGAGTGTTTTGCGGATGCGCTGCATCACGGGCGAGCTCTGCACACTCTCGCGGGAGACGTTGAGCGGCAGATCTTCGCTGTCGACGACGCCCTCGATGAAGCGGAAGTAGCTGGGGAGCAGCTCTTTGGCGTCCTCGAGGATCAGCACCTTGCGCGAGTAGAGCTTGATCTTGCCCTCGATGCGTCGCTCGATCAGCCCGCGCTCGCGCTTCGCCGGCACGAAGAGGATGCTGTGCAGATCGACCGGCGCATCGGTAGAGAGATGGAGGTGCAGCAGCGGTTCGTCGCTATCGAGCGTGAGCTGGCGGTAGAGGTTGTGGTACTGCTCGGCCTCCACCTCGCGGGGAGCGCGGCGCCAGAGCGCCTTCTGCTGGTTCACCTGGCGCTCGCCCATGTAGATCGGGAAGGCGACAAAATCTGAGTGGCGCTTGATGATCTGTTCGAGGCGCCAGCTCTGGGCGAACTCTTTTGCGTCGTCCTTGAGGTGCACGGTGATCGTTGTGCCGCGTCCCTCGCGCTCCGCCAGGCCGACGGTGTAACGCTCGTCACCGGTGCTCTCCCAGAGCGCCGCCTCGGCCTCGGGCCGGTACGAACGGGAGACCACCGTCACCTTGTCTGCAACCATAAACACCGAGTAGAATCCGACGCCGAACTGGCCGATGATCTCGCTGGCGCTGGCTTTATGCGCCTCCCGGGTGCGCTCTACGAAGGCGCGCGCGCTCGACTGGGCGATCGTGCCGAGGTGCTCGATCAGCTCCTCGCGGGTCATGCCGATCCCCGTGTCGCGGATGGTGAGCGTGCCCTGCTCGGGGTCGGCCTCGAGCCAGATCGCCAGCTCGGCGTCCGGGTCGCGCACATCACGGTTGGTGAGCATCTCGAACTGCACGCGGTTGAGCGCATCGGAGGCGTTGGAGATCAGCTCGCGCAGGAAGATCTCCCGGTCGGTGTAGAGCGAGTGGGCGAGGATGTGCAGGACCTGCTGCACCTCGGCCTTGAAGGTCAGCGCCTCCGGCTGGTGCGCCGTGCTCTGGTCCGTAGTCATAGGCAACTCCTGAGCTGACAATGCGGATGCTGTACGCAATCTAGCCGCAAATCTAACACGCGAGTGTTAGAAGCGTGTTAGAGACCCGCTAGTGCCGCGTAAGCAGTTCAGTCGGAAGACTGAGCGTCAGCCGGTTGACAAGCGACCATGGGCTGTGTTATGCTTGCCACGATGAGTGAGATGGCCATTCGGCCAGTGTAACGGGTACGCACCACATTCTGCGAAGGAGTGCAGCGCAAATGACAATCGCCGTCTACAACATGACCGTCGGCAACGCCGATGCGGGCCTTTCGGCCCGGGCCATGCTCAGCGCCCGCGCCCTGCCAGAGGAGGTCAGTCTACCCACGTTGCGCCAGCTCAGGAGCTAACCAGCGCTCCATCGCAATGAGCCAGAGGCTGTGGGTAGCTGCAGAAGCGCCCACAGCCTTTTCGATTCCGAATGGGCCGTGGCGCGCAGCGACCACGGCCGTTTTGTGTCGCTTACGACCCTGGTTCACCTCCCCACCGGACGCCGCGCCGGCAGTGTACGCAAGACGACGGAACCGCAACAAACTGCTTTGAGGATGAGCACCATGCTACTGCTTGACCAGGCAGCTGGGACCGCACGAACGTCGCCGGATGCGAAGCTGACGCCCGACCCTGCGTCGCCCAACACTCCCACGGGGAGGCCAACTGTGATTATCCTGGACCGTGACGGCTCGTTACACCACTACCCGCCCGCCCGCTCACTGCGCGAGCCCCGCCACGCGCAGTTCGCAATCGACGAGCTGCAGGCACAACCGAAACTGATCGATCGGATCATCCACTTTGCGTTCGACGTGCTTGGCGTCGATCGGCTGGAGCTGCGCGTTTATGAGCACTCAGAACGCTGAACCAGGGGTGGCTGACCACGAGGCCCTGCCGGCGCCCAGCCGGCCCGACCGGCTGATCGGCATGGTGCTGCGCGCCCAGAGCGGCTTCTTCTGGGTGCGCAGCAGCGCGGGCGTTGTGGAGTGCAGGCTGCGGGGCAAGCTGAAGAAGGAGCGGCTCGGCACCGATATTGCGGTAATCGGCGATTTGGTTGAGATCAGTCTCGTCGGCTCCGGGCAGGGCGCCATCGAGGCGGTGTTGCCCCGGCGCACGCGCCTCGCCCGACGCGCCGCCGGCGCCCGTGGTGTCTACAAAGAGGACGTGCTGGTCGCCAATGTCGACCAGGTGCTGCTGGTCTTTGCCTGCGACGCGCCACCCTTCACCCCGCGCATGCTCGACCGCTACCTGGTGATCTGCGAGCACAGCCACCTCGAGGCCGTGATCGTCGCTACCAAGGTTGACCTGGTTGGCGAGGCGCGGGCCCATAGCTCCTTCGCACCGTACGAGCGCATCGGCTACCCCGTGATCTACGCCTCCACCCAGAGCGGTCTGGGCCTGGAGGCGGTGCGTGCGCGCCTCGATGGCAAGCTGAGCGTTGTTACCGGCAAATCCGGCGTGGGGAAGTCCAGCCTGCTCAATGCCATCCAGCCGGGGCTCAACCTGGCCACCGGTGCAGTCAGCCAGCAGCTGAACAAGGGCCGCCACACTACGACGGTCGCCGAGTTGATTCCGCTGACCACGCCTGGCGGTGGCTATGTGGCCGATACGCCCGGCATCCGTGAGATCGGCCTCTGGCAGCTGCCGCCGCAGGATCTCGACTGGTGCTTCCGCGAGCTGCGGCCCTTCCTCGACCACTGCTACTTCGCCGGCTGCACGCACGTTCACGAGCCCGACTGCGCGGTGCGCGCCGCCGTGGCCGACGGTACGATCAGCGCGGAGCGTTACGACAGCTACGTTCGCCTGCGGAGGAGTGAAGGCTAGAGCTCAAAGCATGATGATCGGCCCTTCGCGGGCCGCGTCGAGCTGCAGGCGGTGCCCGCCGGCGGCCAGTTCGGCGCGATAGCGCGCGACGATCGCGTCCAGTTCGTCGTCGGTGCGGGTGGGCGCATGGTGGTAGAGGACGAGCCGGTTGGCCTGCGCCTCCAGGGCGAGCTCGATCGCGTCTTCGACCCGGCTGTGACCGTAGTCCTGCACTGCCTCGCCGCGCATGTAGGGCGCGCTGTGAATGAGCAGCGTGGCGCCATGGGCGAAGGCAACCGCCTGGCGCCAGATCGTATCGTCGGTGTAGCGCACGTCGGTGATGTAGACCACCGACTGCCCGTTCTCCTCGACACGGTAGGCCCAGATCGGCGAGTGGGCGCGTCGCGAGAGCGGCAGGGCACGCACCGTCAACTGGCCGACGGCGAACGGTTCGGTGGAGACCGGCTGGAAGTCGTGGGTGGCAGCCATGTGCGCCAGCCCATAGACCGGTGAGTAGACCGGTGAGAGCATGCCGTCGTAGACCAGTTCCAGCGAGCCGCGGGTGCTATCGGGACCGTAGATGCGCAGGCGATTGCCCGGGATGTGGACCAGGCCGGGAAAGGGCAGCCCGAGGATATGGTCCCAGTAGGTGTGGCTGATCAGCAGGGTCAGTTCACCCTGCCCCTGCTGGAACGGCCCCTCCAGCAGGGCATCGCCGAGTTGACAGAAGCCGGTGCCGGCATCAAGGACCAGCCGTTCACCGTGGGCACCCCGGATCAGCACGCAGCAGGTATTGCCGCCGTAACGCAGATAGGCCGCGCCCGGCGTCGGCACATAGCCCCGGACCCCCCAGAACTGCAACCGCATCACGCTGGCCCTTTGCGCAGCACGAGCCCTTCGGCGGCGGCGCGCACGCGCAGCCCGGGGCGGGCTGCCGCTTGCTGCGCAGCGACGATGGCATCAAGTTCGTCGTCACTGCGGTGCGGATCGTGGTGGAAGAGCAGCAACTCGCCAACTCCGGCGGCCTCGGCGATTGCGCGGGCCTGGCTCGCGGTGCTGTGGCCCCAGTGCGGAAAGCGGGCATACTGGGCGTCGGTGAACTGCGCGTCGTACAGCAGCCAGTCGGCGCCGCGGGCCAGGTCGATGATGCCGTCGCGCAGCGCGGCCAGTTCACGCAGTTCGGCCGGGGTGTTTGGCACGGGCGCGCCTGACCATACGATCCGCTCATCGCCGAAGAGCACGGTGTGAAACGGCCCCGTGTCGGGCACAAAGGCGAGTGCGGCCGTATCGGTCTCGATGCGGTAGGCCAGGGCGCGGTAGGGGTGATTTGTGCGGGCGGTGCGCACCCGCAGCGGGCCGAGGGCGAAGTCGTACCCCTCGTCGATCTCGTGGAAGTACAACTCGGCGCGCAGGTGCTCCAGGCCGAGCGGCAGCAGCGGGTCGCTCAGCGCATTGGCGATCGTGGCGCGCAGGCTCGACTGGGTACGGCCCAGCCCGTAGATCGCCAGGTGGCAGGCAGGGTCATAGATCGGGGCAAAGAAGGGAAAGCCGATGATATGATCCCAGTGGGTATGCGTGATTAGCAGATCGAACTGGCGCGGCGCAGCGGGCTCCTGGGCCAGCGCCGCGCCGAGCGGGCGCATGCCCGTTCCGGCATCGAGAATAATGCAACGCTCTCCGGCGCGCACCTCCACACAGGTGGTATTACCGCCGTAGCGCAGCACATCAGTGCGGGCCACAGGGTAGGAGCCGCGGGTGCCCCAGATTCGAACGATCATCGTGTGCCCTGGTTATCTCATCGCTTCAGAGCGCCCGCGCTGCGCGACCGGCAGCGAAATGGTATGATACCACTGCAGGAGCGTTGCCTGGAAAGGAATCGTGATGACCGCCATCCGCGTAGGGGTGCAACTGCACCCTCAGCATACCACCTGGGCGTCCTACGCCGCAGCCGTGCGGCGCTTTGAGGACCTGGGCGTCGATACGATCTGGAACTGGGATCACTTCTTCCCGCTCTACGGCGATCCGGAGGGTGCCCACTTTGAGGCCTGGACGCTGCTCACCGCGATGGCGATGCTCACCACCCGCGCCGAGGTGGGCTGCCTGGTCACCTGTAACAGCTACCGCAACCCGGCGCTGCTCTCCAATATGGCCAAGACGCTCGACCACATCAGTGGCGGGCGGCTGATTCTGGGCCTCGGCGCCGGCTGGTTCGAGCGCGACTACAGCACGTATGGCTACAACTTCGGCACCGCACCGGAGCGCCTGCGGGCACTGCGCGCGGCACTGCCGATCATCAAGGAGCGCTGGGAACGCGATGTGCCGCGGCCCACGCGGCCCATCCCCATTCTGATCGGCGGCGGCGGCGAGAAGGTGACGCTGCGCATTGCGGCCGAACACGCGCAGCTCTGGCACGGCTTCGGCCCGCCCGAGACGCTGAAGCACAAGAATGCCGTGCTCGACGAATGGTGCGCCCGGGTTGGCCGCGATCCGAAACAGATCGAGCGCAGCGTTTCGCCGGTCAAGGGCGCGAGCCTCGACGCCTACCTGGAAGTCGGGGTAACCCACTTCATCTTCGGGCTGGGCGAACCCTGGGACACGACGGCGGTCGAGGCGGCGCTGCGCTGGCGCGCGGGGTTGCCGGCTACCTGAGCGTGGCGTAGAACTCCTCCTGCAGCTCCTGGAAGCTCTTGCCATAGACGCCGCGATAGTCGGCCGAGCCGGGGGCGCGGCCCCGGCCATTGGCATACAGCCGGTTGAAGGCGTCCCAGCCGTAGCTGCGCGTGAGGTAGTCGACGAAGCCGGCCCACATGTCGTAAGACACATCAGCGCCATGGCGGCTCATCGCGGCGAGGCTGCCGCGATAGCCCGCCTGGTAAAGCTCGCGGGCGCGGGCGTGGAACGACGGCGCCTCGCAGAGGCTCAACCAGTACTCGCCGGAGATCCAGCTCGCCAGGCCCTCGAGCAGCACCGTGTCGGCGCGGCGCTGCGCCTCCCTGCCGTAGGCCTCCGCCTGCAGGGCGTGGGCCAGTTCGTGGGAGAGCACAACCAGCGCCTTGTGCTGATCCTCGCCGGACCGGTAGTAGATGCGCACGTTGGTCTCGCCGTGGGTGTAGGCGATGCCGCGTGTCCCGGGCCCCGGCGCCTGGCTGGCCGCATACACCCCCACCGAGACCCGCTCGCTCAGCGTGACGGCGAAGCGCTTCTGGATGTAGCTCAGGGCATGCTCAGCCTTGAGCGCCAGCTCGGCCACCTCCTCTGGTGCAAAGGTGCCGCGCCCGACGTAGAAGTCCAACCGGCGGCCGGCGTAGACGAACTCGCCGGGTAGCTCAGGACCGCGCCCGGGCAGAAAGATGGTGGGCGCCACCTTGACACTGAAGGTCGGGTTGAACTCGCGGCGGGCCAGGGTTGGGGTCGGGGCGATCGGGGTTGCCGTGGCCGTAGCTGGGGGCGGGCCTTCCGTGGGGGCAGGTTGGGCAGCAGTGTGGACCTCAGGTGCGACCAGCGCCTGTGGCGAGGCGGCGGCAACCAGCAGGCCGGCAAGCAGCAGCCCGCCAAGCGCAAGCAGTGCAACCAGGGCCCGTTGTGGGCCAGACAAAGCTCAGCTCCTCACGGCACAGACGGGGTGCCATCGTAGCGCGCGTACCCGCTAAAAAGTAAATGCGTTTATACCACGGCGCTGTCGGGGTGTCAAACCATCTCGCCCGGCGGCTGATCAAGTAGTCTGTCAACGATGTTTCCTGCTGTTTGTCACCCCAAGCACATGAGCCCAGGCCCTGAGCGAAGTGAAGGGGAAGGGTCTACCACTGTCTATATCGGCCTGGACCTGGCCTGGTCGGCGCGCAACCTGAGCGGCGCGGCCTGCCTGGTGGGCGACCCGGCGGGGGCGACGCTGGTCGCGCCGCCGGTGCTGCTGGGCGAGCTGACGGCGATCGTGGCCTATGTTGCGCAGCAGGTGGGCAGCGGGCCCGCGATCGTCGCCGTGGATGCACCGCTACTGGTGCCGAACGCCAGCGGTCGCCGCCCGGCCGAAGCGGCGCTGGGCGCAGCCTTCCGGCGCTACGAGGCCGG
>DAOUBZ010000559.1:0-5519 GCA_034432515.1 Chloroflexaceae bacterium
GCGGCGGTCGAGCGGGTCGACGGCGAGCCGGAGTTGCAGCGCGCTGGCCGCCGTGGCGTCGGCAAACGCCGGCGGGATGGTGACCCGCAGCGCCGCGCCGGGCGCGTCCCAGGCCATGTGCAGCTGTGCGGGCGTGCCGGGGTTGCTGACCCCCGCGCGGCACGGGCTGCCGCTGCCCGCCATGCCGTAGGGACAGAAGTCGAGCTCTGCGCCCTCGACCTGCACCGCCCCGCCCAGCGGGCTGGTACTCAGTTCGCTGCTGGCGGTGCCGGGCAAGATCGGGCGGCGCTGCTCCGCCGGTGGGACCGATACGAGCAGCACCGGTGCACCGTACAGGGTAGTGGGGACGGGCCGGGTGGGATCGAGGCCGGGGATGGCGTTTGCGTCGCCCGTCGCCCAGGCGCTGAGCAGCGCCGGGGCGAGGCCGGCCAGGAATTGCTGCTGGGCCTCGCGGGAAAGGCGCGGGGCCTCGGGCAGGCAGCGGCTCAAGAAGCGCTGGCTATCGTCGAGCTCGACCGCCGCGTTGAAGAAGTTGTGGTTGCCGCCCTGCAACAAGTACGACACCACCGGGCTGCGCCGGCCCGGGTCAAGCCGGGCGGCCTCGGCATGGTGCTGGCCCTCGAGGACCGAGACATCGCCGTCGCACTCGGGCAGCACCACTGCCAGCGGCATGTCGAGCGGCGGAACGCTGTCGAATCCGCCCGACACGGGCGGGGCGAGCAGCAGCAGGCCGCGGGCCGGACCCCACCCGCCGGGCGGCGGGGCATCTTCCGCCCATATCGAGGCGAGTTCGTAGGCCCCGTTGCCGCCCAGCGAGTGGCCGATCAGGTACAGGCGCGCCGGGTCCACCGTGAGGCCGGGGGCGAGGCCGAAAGCGGGCGCGCCGGCCGCTAGTTGCGCCAGGTGCCGCTCAACAACGAATTGCAGCCGTTGCGCTTCCTGCTCAAACCCGCCGAACTCAGCGCGAAAGGCAGTGTTCAGGTCCGGCGCGAGCGCGAGCGCGCCCTGGGCGGCCAGCGCCTCCAGCAGGTAGCCGAGCCCGGGGTCATTGCGGAACTGGGTCGCCTGGGGGCAGATCATCGGCTCCTCAGGCGATTGGGGCTGCATCGGGCAGACGGCGTGGCTCCCGTGGAGCACGAGCACCACCGGGTGCGGGCCCGCGCCCGCCGGAGCGGCGATCGTGCCCCGCACCTCCAGGGGTTCGGCCACACCGTCGCCCACCGCCACGCTTAGATCAGCCTGGCCCAGGGTGTACTGGTAGGCCCCGGCGGCGGGAGGCGTGGTGGTCGGCGCGACCGTCGCCGGGGCTTCGGGGGGTAGCGTCGCGGTGGGTGACGGCGCCGACGGCGCGGCGCATGCTGCCAGTAGCACCCCGAGCAGCACAAGCAAGGAAAGGGCGCGAAGGCGGTGGTGTATGGGCAGCATTGCTCTCTCTTGGGGTCGTTTACCTAGCGGGCAGCCGCGCGACGCAGGGCCAGCCCGGCGCCGCCGAGCAGCGCTGCGACCAGCGCCATCCAGAGTGCGGCCTGGCTCTCGCCGCCTGTGCTGGGCAGCGTCCCCGGCGATGTCGTCGCGCCCCCGCCGGTGGCACCCGTGGCAGCCTTTGCGGTGAAGATGAGCTCGGTTCCGTCGTCGGCGCTCAGGATGAGCCGGCCGCCATCGAGCCGATAGGTGGTGACCGCATCCAGGGCGATGAAGAAGCGCCCCTCCCGAGAACCCTCCGGCTCGGGACAGGCCCGCAGCGTGGCTGCCGCTGGCCCAAACTCAAGGTTGCCACTGCCCGTGGTGGTGTAGCTCGTGCGGTAGTTGTTGCAGCCGCCGGAGCCGCTCACCGCGTTCTCGGGACCGAAGGTCATGGTAATCCCGCCGCCGGTCGTATCTTCGGCGCTGCCGCCGGCAGGCGTCAGGCTCACAAGCTCCCAGGTTGAACCGGTGATCTCGCTGGGGAGGCTGGTCTGCGCCATAGCGCGAGGCGCGCCACTGAACGCAACAACGAACCCCAGGAGGGCGAGGAGGAAGAGACTGTACATCGATGTACTCCTTTTGCTGCGGTCGCGACTTGCGACGTCACACGGGGGACGGGGGTACCATAGTCCGAAAGCGAGGAGAGCGCATCACGCAAAATGGAGTATTTCGCGGCGCCCGCGCATCCAACCCCAGGCGTGTACGGCAAGGCTGATCTGGCCGGCGGCAAAGATGGCCAGTAGCGCGCTGACGGCAGCGGTACTCACCGTTGACCAGAAGGTCAGCGCCTGGCGAATATCGCTCAGCGCCGCCTGGGTCGTGGTGGCGCGTGCGTTGCCCGTTGCCAGGATGGCGCGCGCCTGGCCTAGCCGTTGTTCTATTGCTTCACTGGCGGACCGGAGGCGCACGGGATCGCGGGTCTCAATCGCGGTACGCAGCATCTCGCCCTGCGCGCGCGCGGCATCAATCTGCTCGTCCAGTGTGGTCAGCGCGCCGGTGAGGGGCGGCACATCCAGAAAGGGCAAGCGGTTGAGTTGTTCGACCCGCTGGTTAAAGCGCTCTAACCCGTTGCGGAGGCGTTGCGCACGGACCGTGAGTTGTTCCAGCGCGGGTTGCAGGTCATCGGTGACAATCTGCTGCATCCGTTGCACCACCGGCCCGTCGGCACGCTCCGCGCGTAGTAACGGCAGGGCGCTCTGCAGCACGTTGAGCTTCTGTTCCAGGCCGGCCACGTTACTGTCGATCGTCTCGATCGTCTGAATGGCCAGATCGACGTAGTCGGTAAGCGTATCGATCAGGGCAAGGGACGTTTCATCAACGGTGGCCTTGGCGAACCAGGCGCCGATCGTACCGGTCACAGAGAGTAGGAAGGTTATCAGCGCAACCACGAATACCACGCCACCGGCAATTCTGCGTAGGAGACTCATAGAACCACTCCATGCCTCAACGAGGCTGGGGCTTGCGCCGCGTGAACAGGCCAGCCTGATAGGCAATGCCCGCCGCGGCCAGCAGGAGCGCGAGCGATGTGACGAGCAGCCCATCCATCCAGGGCAGCAACATGCCGATGCCGCGCATGGTCAGCATTGATCCAACCAGCCCGGCGAAGATGATCACCGCCCAATCCTTGAAACTGATGACCAGTACGGCCCCGATGCAGGCGCCGGCCACGGCCAGGATCCAGTCGAGCAGGCCGAAGCTGAGGCGGAAGATCTCAAGCACGTTCAGCGTAATCGCAGCACCCGCCACGGCGCCGAGGATGAGGGTGAGGCGGCCCAGGGCCCCTTTCGCCTGGCCCGCACCGAAGAAGGACAGCGCCGCGAACCCGCCCGTAATGAGCAGCGTCAGCCAGAACCCCTGGTCGCCTGGCAGCAGGCGCAGCAGGGCGACCCCGAGGATCGCGCCGACCGCCGCCCCCACGATGGCCGGCCGTGAGCCAACGACGAGGACCACGAGCCCCAGGGCGACCAGCAGGTAGGGAAACAAGGGAAACATGCGCCGCCTCCGTATCCGCAGTGGAAACCTCTGCCTCGTTCCACAACGAGGGTTGTCATTCCTCGCTTCGCTCGGGATCCCGGCTGTGATGCCACACCGAGACCCTTCGCTCCAGCTACGCCTCCGCTCAGGGTGAGAGGCGGACGGCGTACTGTTGCGGCAAAAGGCAAAACTTCGATGTAGTACTCGGTGCAGTCTACAAACCCAGCAGTCCCCTTACGCCGTTCCACGCGAAGAGAAGGCCGAACACCAGGGCGACCGTAATGGAGATCGGCCGATTGTAGGTCGTGAGCCAGTCAATCGCGCGCTGAAGGAGCGCACGCGAGCCCTGCGGCGCGACTGCGGAGACAAGCACGGCGAGAACGAGCAGGATCTGCGCGAAGACGATGTAGGCGGCGTAAGCGATGATCGCGCCGGTCCGGTTGAGCTCGGCGGCGTTGATGACGGCAAGGGCCGAGAGCGTAAACGCCCACAGCTTCGGGCCGACGGCGACACCCAGGGCGCCCATGCCGAACGCTCTGGGGGCCGTGGTCTGGTTGAGCGACTGCATCCACTTCGGTGGCGGCTCGTCCGGGTCCTCCTCCTTGCGCCATTTCTTGTACCCGGCGATCAGCAGCAGAATGCCGAGGAGCAGTTTTATGGTCGCAGCCACAGGGGCGCCGCCCGCCGTCTCGTCTGCTGCGGCGGCGAAGACCAGGCCGAAAAGCACGCCCTGCACCACACGGGTGAAGGTCATGCCGAGGACGAAGGCGGCTCCCTTGGCGAGCCCACCCGGGCTGGCGAGCAGTAACAGGACGATAATGAGCCAGAGCGGCGCCAGGATGTTGCCGAGGATCATCGGCAGCAATTCGCCGAACAGGGAGGTCATGGGGTACTCCTTACCCACGAACTGGCTTCAGCCAGCCTTACTGTTCATTACAGCACTCGCGTGAGCCATTGACATCCGGCACCGCGACGGTTTCCTTGCGCCCCGCCTGAGCAGGTGCGCGCCTGTCCGGCAGGATCATTGCGGACTGGTCACACCGTGGGTCGGTCCCCCCCGTAGGGCCGAAAAGCATTGGCGACGCCAATGCTTCGGCCCTACGACGACCCATCGCACGCCCGCCAGTGAAGGAGGATGGTCGTGCCCGTGTGCGGCGCGCTCTCAATCGTGAGGTGCGCCCCGATCTCGCTCGCCCGTTCGCGCAGGATGTCCAGGCCCAGGCCGCCGTGCGGCGCCCGGGCAGGGTCGAAGCCGCGGCCATCATCGCTTACGCGCAGCAGCACCTCCGCCGGGGTGCAGTCCAGCATGACCTCAACTCGTGCGGCGGCGGCGTGCTTCACTACGTTGTTGAGCGCCTCCTGGACAATGCGGTAACAGGCAAGCTGCACCTCCGGGGCCAGGGTGCAGTCGTTCTCGATCGTCACGGTGACGGTGAGGGCACTGTGGGTACGGAGCGAGGCGGCCAGGATCTGCACCAGCCTGCCCAGCGACAACTCGGTCAGGGACCGCGGGCGTAGCTCGAGCAGCAGGGTGCGCATCTCGGCCAGGGCGCCCGCGGTCAGCCGGCGCAATTCGGCAGCGCCCTGCGCCGCCCGCTCGCGGTCGCGCTCCAGCGCATCGGGCAGGGCCTCGGCGATCAGGCTGGCGGAGAAGAGGGTCTGGGTGACGGCGTCGTGCAACTCGCGGGCCATGCGGGCGCGCTCCGCGAGCATCGCGGCGCTGCGGGCCTGCTGCCGCAGCCGCTCATTCTCCAGCGCGAGCGCGACGGGGCTGACGAACGGCTCGATCTGCGCCACTTCGCTGGCGCCGTAGACATCGGGCTGCGGGTGCGCCAGCACCAGCGCGCCGATCACCCGCTCCTGCACCACCAACGGCGCCACCAGCCACGTCTGCGCGCGCACCGGCTGTCCAAACATCTTGCTGAGGTAGTTGATGGCCTCGCTGCTGGCATCGGCCCGGCGCAACACCTGCACGTGCCCCCCGGCCAGCACCTTTCAAGGGTAGAGTTTTTGCTAGGCCGCATTGGAAAGCGGTCGATAGGCTGAAGGACGTTCGACATGGGTGTCAAGACTTTTTGGCC
>DAOUBZ010000560.1:0-6726 GCA_034432515.1 Chloroflexaceae bacterium
CGGCGGCGCGCCGGGCTCCTCGGGCAGCGCGCCGCCGGCGAGGGCCTCGCCGAGCGCCGCCACGGTGGCCTGCGGCAACAGATCGCAGCGGAACTGCCCGCTGGCGGCCACGGCGCTGAAGCGGGTGCTGAAGTCGCGCGCCTCGGCGGCCTTGTCGAGCGGGGTCAGCCCCCAGCGCTCCAGGTCTGCAGGGGCGGAGATAACGGTCAGCATGCGGATCGGGCGTTCGGCGATCGGGCGACCCTCGTCGTAGACGGCGCTCTCGATGTAGCGTGAGAAGGCGATGCGCGGGTCAGCCGCAGCCGGGCGTGGTGGTGAGACGCCGCCGCTATCGTCGAAATACATCGACTCCCAGGGGATGGCATGGAGCTCGGGCGCCTCGGGATCGAGGGCCAGGCGCAGGCGCAGCGCGCGCCCGCGGGCGTTGGTGGCCGCCCAGGCCTGCTGGAAGGCCATGGCCAGCCGGCCACAGAAGAGCCGGTTGAACAGATCGAGGCCGTGGGCCGCGAGACCGCGGGGGCTTTGCTCCTCAGGCTCCTGGTAGTCGGCGAAGGAGGCCTGCTCGCGCTCATTGATCCGGCGCCCGCCCTGGAGCCAGAGCTCGATAGTATAGGCACCCGCGCCGGCTGCCCGCTGCACCCGTACCAGCAGATCGTCATAATCGGTCAATCGCTGCTCCCTCATCATGTCTGGCCTCGCCCGCTCACGGTGTCAGCACACCCTCAACCTGTCCATCGACCGCGATGCGCACCTCGCGGATCGCGGGAAACTGCAGCAGCGTGGCCGTGATCTGCTCACGGATCAGCCGCGCGCGCTGCGGGTCGCCACCGTAGGCAAGCATACCCACCGAGAAATCGGCGGTCGCCACGCCATCACGGATCGTCAGAGAGCGCAGCGCGACGTAGTGTCCCCATCCCGGCGCCCAGCGTGGGTCGTTCACCACCTCCTCGGGGGTAGGGATAGCCGTGGTGAAACCGACCTGGCTGACGCGGGGTGGCCCGGTGAGCAGCGCATCGAGCGCGGCGATGGCCAGCCGCTCGTCTTCGGACAGGGCCCAGTACTGGGCCGGGCGGGGCCGTCCGGGATCAATCACGACCCGGCGCAACTGGGGCGTAACCATGGCCGGCTCGCGGATCGTCCAGTAGACCGACACCGTGCGCGCGGCCGGATCACCCGGCCCGAGCACGGTCACGGCGCTGCGGGCAAGCAACGTCCCATCCAGGTCGCTGATCTCGAGCACGGCCGGCTGGGTTGGCGGGTCGGGCGGCACCATCATAAGCAGCCAGTCCAGATTGCCGCTCAGCAAGCCGCCACCGTCCTCGCCCCGGATCACCGGCATGCGTTGCGTCAGTACCGTCCCATCGGCCCAGCGCAGGCGGGCAACCAGCGTCTGGCCGGGCGTGCCAAGCCGGACATCAATCCGCAGCGGGATCGTCACGTTGGCGCCGAACTCAGGATAGCCGATCCCGGCAGGGGCCGGCGGCGCGACACAGGAACTATCCAGCGCATCGAGGCCAAGGTTGCCGCGCTCGACCTGCCAGCCCGCTGGGTTGCGGGAGTCATAGGTGAGTACCGTGCGCTCGAAGGCCTGCAGCATAATCTCTCGCACCCCACCGGGTTTGTACGCGCTGGTCACAAGCGGCGGGGTGAGCGGCAGCCCAACATCGTGCAGCCAGCCATCGGGCGACAGGTCGCGGCGATTCATGGCGCTCCAGAATACCCAGGGCACATAGTAGCCCAGCGCGGGGCGCAGGGCCGGGTCGACGGGAATGAACATCGATCGTCCAAAGTACGGCTGGGTGCCCTCTTGCACGCCACCGCGGAAGCCCGGGGGAGGCGCGACGCGCGCTTTGGGACGGCCGGCTTCGCCCAGGTCACCATAGGTGATCCTCGTACTGTTCAGCTGGGTCGCGGGTGCACAGGCGATCAGTTCGGCCGTGAGCCGGCCGAGCATCAGGCCCCACACCGGGTCGTTCACTGCGCCACGGTGATCCTCGATCCGTGCCTTATCAAAGTACTGGGCCGGAAAGCCCTCGACCGAGTGCAGGTCACTGAGCGGATAGCCTAGCAGGCGCGTGCTGTCGCGGGAGCGATGGTAGGCCAGGAAGCGCAACTCGACGCCGAACTGGGCGCGGGCCAGAGGAGCAGGGCTCAGGGCGGCTAGCAGGGCAAGTAGGCCGAGCACACTAAGCATGCGCAGCGAACGTTGCATAGACGCCTCCTGGAGCGGCGGGTCTGATGGGTAGCTTGGACGCAGTACCAGTGTAGCAAGCTGGCGCGCGCCTGTGGGTTAGCATCGTACACCGTGGGGTGACTGTCCTTGCACCCCGGCCCGTGAAGAGACCTTTCCGCCGGGTGAGCATCCTGTTTCGCCACGCGTGGCAAGTTCGCGCTACACTTGAAAGGCGAGGGACGGCCTGTCCTGTTTAGTGCTGCCCCGCCATCGATACTCGCTGTCCCTCTGGTGTGCAGCGCATCCTTGCAGCGAAGAGGGAGGTAGCACAATGACGTGCCGCGAACGACTCGAAGCCTACTTACAGGCAAATGGGGTGCAGTTCAGGGTCTACGAGCATGCGGCCGCCTATACGGCGCAGGCCGTTGCCGAGCGTGAGCACATCCCGAACAAGCTGATGGCCAAGGTGGTGGTGGTCGTCGCTGACGGCCAGCTGGTGATGCTGGTTCTGCCCACCTCGCGCCGGGTCGACCTGGCGAAGGTGAGCGCGCTCCTCAACGCCCGTGAGGTGCGGCTGGCCAGTGAGGCCGAGCTGGCCATGGCTTTCCCCGACTGCGAGATCGGTGCGACCCCGCCCTTCAGCAACGGCTACAATCTGCCGTTGTACGCCGACCGGTCGCTTGAAGACGAGCCGATCCTGTTCTTCCAGGCCGGGAGCCACAGCGTGGCGATGAGCATAGCCTTTGCCGACTATGTGCGGCTTGCGCGGCCCCGGCTGGCCGATTTCGTCGCCGAGCACCGGCGGCTGGCTCCGGTCGGCTTCGACGATGTGCACGAGATGGGCGGCTGGTGACGGGCTGGCACGCTGTCTGCCTTCGTGCCTATCCGAACAACCGCATCCTGAGTAGCGCGCAGCGCGTACCGAAGGGGTGGTTGTTCGGATAGGCTGCAGGGCTGGCAGCGCGCGCTGGAAAGGAGCAGCGGGGATGGAGTTACACCTTGTGCCGATCAGCAAGCCCGACGAGCTCAACGTCATCCTTGGCCAGACCCACTTCATCAAGTCGGTCGAGGATCTGCACGAGGCGCTGGTCAATGCCGTTCCCGGCATCCGTTTCGGCCTGGCCTTCTGCGAGGCCTCGGGTGCGCGCCTGGTGCGCTGGAGCGGCACCGACGACGGGCTGATCGAGCTTGCGCGGACCAATGCCCTGGCCATCGGCGCCGGCCACAGCTTCATCATCATGCTCGGGCCCGGCTTCTACCCGGTGAACGTGCTGAACGCCCTCAAACTGGTGCCCGAAGTCTGCCGCATCTTCTGCGCCACGGCGAACGCGACCGAGGTTGTGATCGCGGAGACGGCCCAGGGGCGTGGCATTCTGGGGGTGATCGACGGAGCGCCGCCGGTGGGGGTGGAAGACGAGGCGGGGATCGCCTGGCGCAAGGGCCTGCTGCGCACGATCGGCTACAAGCTCTAGGGCGGATCGCCCGCAACAAACCACGAGGCCGAGTTGACGTTTGTCAGCTCGGCCCCAGTATTGAGCGGGAAACGTTCCTTCCTCTTTGCAGAGGCTACGTACTTGTTTACCCGTCCAATCCTTATCTTTGCAACCTTCAGCTTAACATAGCCAGAGGGTTGGTTCAACCGTAGATTTCGCAACCTACGGTTGCGAGCACGCTACTTGCCGCCGCAACCGGTGAGCGCCTGCTGCATGCTGGCATTGCCAGCGACGGACTTCTCACCCGTCAGCTTCAGCGCCGTGGTCTCAGCATTGTCACGGGCCACGCTCACCAGGCTGACCAGGCTCACGTCGGACAGCAGGGCAGGAGCCGTAGCCGGCTGGGCCGGCTGCAGTTGTGGCATAGCCAGGCCATTGGGCAGCACGATGACATTGCCCGCCGGGGCCGGCTGGGCCAGCGTGCCACCGGTCGCCACGGGGCGAGATGTCAGGGCAACGAAGAGCGCGAGCGCGACCAGGGCAGCCGAACCACCAGCAATAAGACCCTTCCAGAGCATGCGGAACCTCCTCACGTCGATGCCGAAAGCCATGGCTAGACCTGGCCAGCCGGCCAGCAGGTAGCCGTCACGAGGACCAATGCCAAGGGAATGCACTAGTATTGTACTAACTTCGCAAACATTTAGCAAGGGAAAATATCCCGGAGCCCAGGGCTTGTGCAGCGCGCCTCCGGCGGGGGTGTGGGGCTGGCCCCCGGGATGCACGCAGCGGACCAGCGGCTGCCGAACCTGGTATCATACAGGGGAGATTGCCAGTCAAGGAGAGCGCCCGTGGAACGATTGCCCACCCGCCGCGCAGTGCAGGTCCTCGCCCTCGCCGTCACCGTCGTGCTGCTCGGCGCCTGCACCGGTCTGCCGCTAGGCCAGCAGCCCACTGCCCCACCCGTGGTGATCATCGTCACCGCAACCCCTGGCGCAGGGCCCGGCCAGCCGCCGACCGCCGCGCCGGCCTCCACCGTAGCCCCCGCGCCGACCGACCTGCCCACCACCGTGCCAGGCCCCACCGGCGGCGAGGTGACGGCAACGCCTGCCTCCGAGCCAGCGACGGGCCTGCTCCAGCGAGTGCGCGAGCGCGGCCGGCTGATCTGCGGCGCCAACGCCGACCTGCCCGGCTTCGGTTTCTACGACCGGGTGCGCGATGACTGGAGCGGCTTCGATGTCGACTTCTGCCGCGCGATCGCCGCCGCAATCTTTGACGATGCTGAGGCCGTTGAGTTCGTGGGCCTCACCACCTCCGGGCCGCGCGAACGCTTCGCCGCCGTACGCAGCGGGGCGGTGGACGTGCTGATCCGCAATACGACCTGGACGCTCGGGCGCGATATCGCCGGGCTGGCCTTCGGGCCGACCACCTTCCACGATGGGCAGACCTTCATGGTGCGCACCGACGCGCGCATCAACAGCTCTGCTGATCTGGCAGGCAAACGCATCTGCGTCGCGCGCGGCACAACCAGCGAGCAGAACCTGGTTGAGGATTTTGCCGCGCGCGGGATCACCTTTGAGGCCGTGCGCTTCGACGACGAAAGCCAACTCTACCCGGCCTACGACCGCGGCGAGTGCGACGCGGTGACCAGCGACAGCTCGCAGCTGGCCTCAAAGCGCCAGACACTCGCGGTGCCCGCGGAGCACGTGGTGCTCGGTGAGCGGATCTCGCGCGAGCCGTTGGGGCCCGTCTTCAGCGAGGGCGATGAGCAGTGGCGCGACGTGGTCAGCTGGGTGGTCTTCGCGACGATCTACGCCGAGGAGCTGCGGGTCAGCCAGGAGAACGTCGAACAGCAGCGCGCCCAGAGCGATGACCCGCGCGTCCGGCGGCTGCTGGGCGTGGAGGGCGAACTCGGCCAGGGCCTCGGCCTGAGCAACGACTTTGCCTATGCGATCATCCGCGAGGTCGGCAACTACGGCGACATCTACGACCGCAACCTGGGGCCGCGCACGCCCTTTGCCCTCGACCGCGGCCCGAACAAGGTCTGGAACCTCGGCGCGGGTGGGGTGCTGGCCTCGCCGCCCTTCCGCTGATCGCCATCGTAGCGCCGCATCGCGTCACGTCCCTACCAGAGGGTACGGCTGGCTAACGTCATCTGTGAGGCCCCACCGCCACTATGCAGCAGCCCCTGATCTGCCCCGCGTGCCACGTATCCAACCTGCCGCGCGCGCGCTTCTGCCAGCAGTGCGGCTACGACCTGATCCTCAACAATGATGGGCCGCGCTTCTGGCTCACCCGGGTGATCAAAGAGGGCGGTCAGGGCGCGGTCTTCGAGGGCCGCAGCGAGACCGGCGAGGTCGTCGCGGTCAAGGAGATGCTCGACCGCTTCAGCGATCCCGCGGAGCGGGCCGAGGCGGTGCGGCGCTTTGCGGCCGAGGCCGAGACCCTGGGCCAGCTCACCCACCCGCGCATCCCGCGGATCTACGCCTCATTCAACGATGGTGGGCGGCACTACCTGGTGATGGAGTTCATCCGGGGCGAGGACCTGGACGACCTGGTGGCCCGTGAGGGGCCGCAGCCTGAGGCGCGGGTGCTGGCCTGGGCCGACGATCTGTGCGATGTGCTGGACTACCTGCACGGCAAGGGCCTGATCTACCGTGATATGAAGCCCTCGAACGTGATGCTCGAACAGCCGGCGGGCACGTTGAAGGTGATCGACTTTGGCATCGCCAGGGTGTTTCAACCCCAGCAGCGTGGCACGCAGATCGGCACGCCGGGCTACGCGCCCCCCGAGCAGTACCAGGGCCTCGCGACGCCACGCTCCGACATCTACGCCCTGGGGGCGACCCTGCACCACCTGCTCAGCGGGCGCGACCCGCGCGACCACCCGCCCTTCAACTTCCCCCGGCTGACCGGCGTCTCGGCACGCACCGCCGACGCGATCGAGCGGGCGCTGCAGATGCGCCAGGAGGACCGCTTTCAGAGCATCGCGGCCTTTCGCGCGGCGCTGCAGCCGGCCGCACAGGTGATCACCGCCGCGCCCGCCGCACCCGTGGCAACTCGCCCTGCCCCCACGCCGGCCACACCCCCACCGGCAGCAGCCCCCGTCCCCGCGGCGGCCAC
>DAOUBZ010000561.1:0-7798 GCA_034432515.1 Chloroflexaceae bacterium
AGGACGCGATCGCGTCCTCGCCTCCTCGCCTTCGCGCCTGAAACCATCAGCAAACGTGCGTCACGCTTTCCTAGCGTAGCTCGTAGGTCACCTGGACCTGGGCGGTGATAAGCTGTTCGCCGGCCTGGACGGGCACCGGCGCGCCGGCCTGGGCGCCCTCGCCACGCATATCTGCGAACACAGGCACCACGGGGCTGCTGCCGAGGTTCTCGGTGATCACCAGCACGTTGCCCAGGGTGGCGCTGCCGGCCTGGGCGTACTGGTCGGCGCGCGCGCGCGCGTCGGCCATGGCCGCGTCGCGGGCCTGGGCCTGGGCGTCGCTGGGGTCGCTGAGGCCAAAGCTGATGCCATAGACGCGGTTGGCGCCCACCTGCACGACCCGGTCGAGCAGGTCGCCGGCCTGCTGCAAATTGCGGATGGTCACCATGACGATATTGCTGACCGTATAGCCGGTGATGGTGCGGCCCTCGCTGGAGTAGTTGGCGTAGATGTTGAAGCTGCTGGTCTGAATGTCCTTGTCCTCAACGCCGAGGGCCTTGATCTGGTCGATGATCGCCTGGGCCTGGGCAGTGTTCTGGGCCAGAGCCTCCTGGACGGTCGGCGCCGCGGTCTCAACGCCAAGCTGCACCGTGGCGAGGTCGGGGGTGACGCGGACCTCGCCTTTGCCCACAACGGTGACCTGGCGCATGCCAGGGACGCCAATGCTCTGGGCCTGGGCCGGGGCAGGGCGAGTGAACGTGAGGACAGCGAGCGCGCCGAGGGCCAGAACGGCCACCAGCAGCGCGCCGGCGAGCACACCCACGAGCGTGGTCGTGCGGAGTTCCATGGTTATCCTCCTGGACTGAGGTGGGCAGCGCCCACTGAGAATCTATTGTCAAGGATAGAACGCTGGTGGGCGGGTGGGAGTTCCCAGGGGTGTGGAGCTGTGGAGGTGTAGAGCTGTGGAGGGGTGGACGTGTGGAGCTGTGGAGGTGGGGAAGTACCGGCTCCACAGCTCGTGAGGGTGCCAGCCGGCGGCTACGGGTTGCGCGCAGCGAGTGCCTGGAGGGCATCGGCGCGCCCGCGCTCGAAGAGCAGCTGGTGGTTGGTGTGCTCGTAATCGATGATCCAGTCGAGGGGCATCAATTCCGCGGGAGCGATTATGGTGGGCATAGCGATGGACCGCGGCGTAGGGCCGGGTGGCGGCTCAATCCCGGCGGCGCGCAGCCGGGCCAGCGTTTCGGCCAGGCGGTTGCGCTGCTCCAGGGCTTCGAACGCCATGCGATAGGAGCCCAGCAAGGCCCAGTCGAGGGTGAGGGTGACGGCCTGGGCGAGATCCTGGGGCACGGTGGTGCGCGCGGCGCCGGCGGCAGGGCTCCAGGGCGTCATCATCACCACCAGGATGTCCAGATCGTCTTCACCGGCCAGGTCGATCACCGGGTCAAGGGGCGTATTGGCGATCACTGCCCCGTCCCAGTACTTGCGCTGGCCAATCTCGGTCCAGGGGTAGACGATGGGGATGCTTGAGGAGGCCAGCAGGTGCTCGATGCCGATGGTAGCGGCGGGGCGGCCCTGGAGCGGTCGGTTGCAGAAGACCTCGAGCGCGCCGCTCTGCAGTTCGGTGGCGGCGATGAGCAGGGCGGGCGCGACGGGGTCGTTGATGCGAGCGAAATCCATCCAGCCGGCCAGGGTATGGCGCCAGGGCGTGGTGTCGAGCAGGCTGCGGAAGGGCCGGGCGCGAAACAGCTCACCGAGGCGGGCGAAGAGGCTCTGGGCGCTCTGCTCGCGCTCCTCAGGGGGGAGCTCGTAGCTGCTGGCGCCGCCGCGCGCCTGCGAGGTGAGCACGCCACGGAGCAGGAAGCGCAGCAGCGGGCGCACCACGGCGGGCAGGTCGGTCGAGAGGCGATGGACATCCTCGGTGTGCATCGCCAGCCAGAGCTCGCGCAGACGGGCCACGCTGAGGCCGGAGGCCAGGGCGGCGGCGTTGATCGCGCCGATCGAGGTGCCGGCGATGATGTCAGGTCCCCGCCCGTCCTGCATCCAGCCGGTCTCGACCAGGGCCTCGATGACGCCGACGTGGTAGGCGCCGCGGGCGCCGCCACCAGAGAGTACCAGAGCTTTTTTCATCGTCGTGCTCCGCCAGGTATGTTCGTGTATCGCCGGGCGTTGGCGCCTCCTCTTTCACAAACGCGACAGCGGCGCCAATTCGTCGTGTACAATGAGGCGAGGAGGCGAGGGGGCGAGGAGGCGAGGAGGCGAGGAGGCGAGGAGGCGAGGAGGCGAGGAGGCGAGGAGGCGAGGAGGCGAGGACCATCGGGCCATCGCGTCACCGCGCCATCGGGCCATCGCGTCACCGCGCCATCGGGCCATTGCGGCACGTGTGCGCGCCGGGTACGGCAGAAGAGGGGGACGGTGTGGGCCGAATGACGGCGGAGGCGGTCGTGTGTGGGGCGGGTATCGCGGGGATCGCGGCAGCCTACCACCTGGGCCGCTACGGGCTGCGGGACGTGGTCCTGGTGGAACAGGGTGACCCGCTGGCGCTGACCAGTGACAAGTCGACTGAGTGCTACCGCAACTGGTGGCCCGGCCCCGATGGGGCAATGGTCGCGCTGATGAACCGCAGTATCGACCTGCTGGAGGAACTGGCCACCGCCACCGACAACCGCATCCGCCTGAACCGGCGGGGTTATCTCTATGCCACCGCCGACCCGGCCCGCGTCCCGAGTCTGCGTGAGGCAGGCCAGCAGGCTGCGCTCCTTGGCGCAGGGCCGCTCCGTGAGCACGGGCCAGGTGCGGCGCCGGGCTCGACCTACTGCCCGGCGCCCGCCCACGGCTGGGCGGGGCAGCCCGACGGCGCCGACCTGATCACCGATCCCGTGTTGATCCGGGCGCTCTTCCCTTACCTGAGTGAAGCCACGCTCGCGGTGCTGCACGCGCGGCGCTGCGGCTGGTTCAGCGCCCAGCAGCTGGGCATGCTGCTACTGGAGCGAGCGCGAGCGGCGGGGGCGCGGCTGGTGCGTGGGCAACTCCGCGCGGTGAGGCAGGCCGGCGGGCGGGTGCAGGCGGTGCAGGTGGCGACGACGGGTGAGACGCTGGAGATAGCGGCGCCGATCCTGGTCAATGCCGCGGGCCCACTGATCGGCGCCGTCGCGCAGTTACTCGACATAACGCTTCCGGTCCACAACCAGCTGCATCTCAAGGCGGCCATCGCCGACGATGAGCGCATCGTGCCGCGTGACGCCCCGCTGCTGGTCTGGGCCGACCCGGCGGCGTTGGGCTGGGACGCCGATGAATACGCCGCGCTCGCTGCCGACCCGGAACTGGGCTGGCTTGCGGGCGAGCTACCACCGGGCGCCCACTGCCGCCCCGAGGGCGAGGGCAGTAGCACCCAGTTGCTCATGCTCTGGGACTACCATGGTGGCACGGTGGAGCCGCGCATTCCGCCGCCGCTCGACCCGGAGTTCCCCGAGATCGCGCTGCGCGGGCTGAGCGCGATGCTGCCGGGGCTGCGCCGCTACCTGGGGCGCATGCCGCGCGCCTACCTCGACGGCGGCTACTACACGCGGACACCCGAGAACCGGCCGCTGATCGGTCCGCTGGCGGTCGCCGGGGCCTCCGTGATCGGGGCGCTCTCAGGCTACGGGCTGATGGCGGCCTGCGCGGCCGGCGAGTTGCTGGCCGCCCACGTGTGTGGCGCCGCGTTGCCCGCCTACGCCGCTGCTTTCACACCGGCGCGCTACGCCGACTCGGCCTACCTGGCCCGTCTGGACAGCTGGGGTGATGGGGGGCAACTGTAGTATGAGCCAGGAGTTGCGCTTCCCGCCCGGGTTTCTGTGGGGTGCGGCCACGGCGGCCTACCAGATCGAGGGCGCCTGGAACGAAGACGGCAGGGGTGAGAGCATCTGGGACCGCTTCGCCCACACGCCGGGCAAGATCGCCGACGGCACCACCGGCGACGTCGCGTGCGACCACTACCACCGCTGGGAGGAGGATGTGGCGCACATGGTCGCGCTCGGCCTGAAGAGCTACCGCTTCAGCATCGCCTGGCCGCGCATCTTGCCGATGGGAAGCGGCGCCCTCAACCAGCGCGGTCTCGACTTCTACCGGCGTCTGATCGAGGCGCTCAACACGCGCGGGATCGTCCCGAATGTCACCCTCTACCACTGGGATCTCCCCCAGGTACTGCAGGATCGCGGCGGCTGGGCCAACCGCGACACGGCATTCCGCTTTGCCGAGTATGCCGCGCTGCTCTTCCGCCGCCTGGGAGCCGAAGTGCCGCTGTGGGCCACTCATAACGAACCCTTCGTCCACGTCTACAACGGCCACGCGATCGGTGACCATGCGCCTGGGCGGCGCAACCCCTGGCAACTGCTTCGCGTCGGCCACCACCTGTTGCTCTCGCACGGCCTGGCGGTCGAGGCGTTTCGCGCCGAGGCTCCGCACACGAGCCCGGCGGGCGGACCGGCGCCCCAGATCGGCATCGCGCTGGCGATCTGGCCGCACCACCCCGCCTCGACCCGGCCGCGAGACGTGCGGGCCAACCGCTTCGCCGACGGTGCGATGAACCGGCTCTTCCTCGAGCCGCTGTTCCGCGGGCGCTACCCGGCCGACGTGCTGCGCCACTTCGCCTGGCGCGGCATCCGCGCCCGGGTGCGCCCCGGCGACCTCGAGCTGATCAGCGAGCCGATCGACTTCCTGGGCCTCAACACCTACTCGCGGCTGATCAACCAGTACGACCCGCTGAACCTGATCTCGGGGACGCGTCAGGTGCCGGGCCCGGGGCCGGTCGACGCGATCGGGCGCGAGATCTACCCGCCGTGCATCCTGGAGGCGCTGCGGATCGCGCGCGCATACACCAGCCTGCCGCTCTACATCACCGAGAACGGCCCGGCCTGCAATGATGTGGTCGGCCCCGACGGCGTGGTGGACGACGCGGCGCGCATCGCCTACCTGCGCGACCACATGGCCGTTGCCCACCAGGCCATCCAGGAGGGGATCGACCTGCGCGGCTACTATGTCTGGTCGTTGCTCGACAACTTCGAGTGGTCCTACGGGGAGCGTATGCGCTTCGGGCTGCTCTACACCGACTTTGCGACAGGCCGGCGGATCTGGAAGCGCTCAGCGCACTGGTATCGAGAGGTGATCGCCCGGAACGGGTTGTGAAGCCAGGAGGCAGCATCGTTCGCCGGGTGCGAGAGCTAACCCCCTCTCCGTCAGGCGAAGAGGGGGGTGCTGTGTGCAGCGCGGCGGGGGTGAGGTCTACGGTGTGGCCCGCAGGATTTGCTGTAGCGCGGCCCTACCGCTTATCCACCGGCACATAGTCGCGCCGGGCCGGGCCGAGGTAGATCTGGCGCGGGCGCATGATCTTCTGCTCCTCGTCGACGAGCATCTCCTGCCACTGGGCCAGCCAGCCCGAGGCGCGCGGGATGGCGAACAGGAAGGGGAAGTACTCGATCGGGAAGCGCAATGCCTGGTAGATCAGCCCGCTGTAGAAGTCGACGTTCGGGTAGAGCTTGCGCGAGATGAAGTAGTCGTCCTGGAGCGCGATGCGCTCGAGCTCGACGGCGATCTCCAGCAGCGGGTTGGTCTCGGTGGCCTCGAAGACCTCGTAGGCCACCTTGCGGATGATCTTGGCCCGTGGGTCGTAGTTCTTGTAGACGCGGTGGCCGAAGCCCATCAGCCGCCGCTCGCCCTTCTTCACCTTCTCGATGAAGTCCGGCACGTTGGCCTTGTTGCCGATCTGCTTCAGCATGCGCAGCACCGCCTCGTTGGCGCCGCCGTGGAGTGGCCCGTAGAGTGCCGCCGCCGCCGCCGAGAGCGCGCAGTAGGGGTCGCCCCGGCTCGAGCCCACGCCGCGCATGGTCGCGGTCGAGCAGTTCTGCTCGTGATCGGCGTGAAGGATGAACAGCACATCGAGGGCCTTGGCCAGCACCGGGTTCACCTGATAGTCCCGCTGGTTCATGTAGTCCATCATGTACAGCAGGTTGGCGGTGTAGCTGAGCGAGTTGTCGGGCAGGTTGAACGGGCGCCCGATGCGGTGCCGGTAGGCGAAGGCCGCGATGGTCGGGATCTGGCCGATGATGCGCCAGACCTGCTTCTCGCGCACCGCCGGGTCATCGATGTCCTTGGCCTCCGGGTAAAGCGTGGACATCGCGGCCACCGAGCTGACGAGGATGCCCATCGGGTGGGCGTCGTAGCGGAAGGCCTGGATCAGCTCCACCAGGCTGTTGTGCAGGAAGAGATGGCGGCTGATGCGGTAGGTCCACCAGTCGAGGCGCTCCTTGCTGGGCAGTTCGCCGTAGATCAGCAGGTAGGCCACCTCGAGATAGGTGCTGTGCTCGGCCAGTTGCTCGATCGGGTAACCGCGATACTCCAGGATGCCCTTGTCGCCATCGATGTAGGTGATCGTGCTCTTGCACTCGGCCGTGTTCATATAGGCCGGGTCGTAGGACATCAAGCCGAAATCGTCCTCGGAGGTGCGGATCTTGCGCAGGTCGGTCGCCCGAATGGTATTGTGTTCGATCGGGATCTCGTAGCTCTTACCGGTACGGTTGTCGGTGACTGTCAGAGTGTCTTTGCCCATCCTGGTTGCTCACTTTCTATCTCACGCGTTCGAGCGCTCGTGAACGCCGTTAGCGGCCGTATCAGTCCGGGGTGACCTGGAGCACCACCTTGCCCGCCGTCCGGTTGGCTTCCAGTGCGCGGTGAGCTTCGCCGACCTGCGCGAGCGGGTACACCGTGTCGATCACCGGGCGCAGTTCGCCCCGGGCAAAGCGCGGCAGGGCAGATTCGGCGAAGGCGCGGCTCAGGGCTACCTTGTGCTCGAGTGGAGTGCGCCGCAGGGTTGTCCCGGCGACGGTGAGGCTTTTTGTGAGGATCGGCCCCAGGTCGAGCCGGCCGGCTGATCCGCCGAGGAAGCCGATCAGCATCAGCCGGCCACCGACGGCGAGCGCGGCCAGGTTCGCCTCCCAGTAGGGCGCGCCCACGAAGTCGAGTATCAGGTCGACGCCGCGCCCCCCGGTGGCCGCACTGACGCGGGCCTGGAACGGTTCATCACGGTAGTTGATCGCCAGTTCGGCGCCGAGCTCGCGGCAGAGGGCGAGCTTGGCCGCGCTGCCGGCGGTCGCAAAGACGCGGGCGCCAGCCGCCCGGGCCAGCTGGATCGCCGCGGTGCCGACCCCGCTGGCCCCGGCGTGGATGAGCACCGTTTCGCCGGCCTGCAGGCGGCCCAGCGTGAACAGGTTGAGGAACGCGGTGAGGAAGGCCTCGGGGATCGCGGCCGCCTCCACGTATGAGAACTGGTCGGGGATGGGCAGCGCCACACCCTGCGGCACCGCTGCCAGTTCGGCATAGCCGCCGCCGGTGACCACGGCCATGACGCGGTCGCCTGCGCGCCAGGGGCCGGCCGGGCGGAGCACCTCGCCGGCCAGTTCCAGCCCGAGGATCGGCGAGGCGCCGGGCGGCGGCGGATAGGCGCCCCGGCGCTGCAGCAGGTCGGCGCGGTTGACGGCGGTAGCGTGGACCCGCACCAGCAGCTCATCCTCGGTGACCTGCGGGTCAGGCGCCTCGCCGACCCGCAGCACATCGGGATCCCCCGGCTGATCGAAGACTACTGCGCGCATCGTTTGCTCCGGGAATGCACCGCCAGCCGCCATCGCTGATCGTTTATGGTGCAGTATAACATACAATGGGTGGTGACAGCCCTGGGCGGGCAGGCCGGGGGCGGCGACCTTTCAAGGGTAGAGTTTTTGCTAGGCCGCATTGGAAAGCGGTCGATAGGCTGAAGGACGTTCGACATGGGTGTCAAGACTTTTTGGCC
>DAOUBZ010000562.1:0-3903 GCA_034432515.1 Chloroflexaceae bacterium
GTCATACGGGCTGGATCCGCAGCCTGGCCTTTTCGCCGGATGGTCAATTGCTCGCCTCCGGCAGCACCGACCGGACGATCATCATCTGGGAGGTGAGCAGCGGGCGCCAGTTGCGCAGCCTGGAGGGCCACAGCGATTTCATCGGCAATGTCGCCTTCAGTCCTGATGGAACGAGGCTTGCCTCGGCCTCGCGCGATGGCACGGCTCGCCTGTGGGAGGTAGCCAGCGGCAGGCCAGTGCGCGACTTCAGCTATACTGCGCCGCTCAACCCTGCGACGAGCGCGCCCTACTGGCTCACGGGCGTCGCTTTCAGCCCCGACGGGACGCGGCTCGCCGTGGGCTCGATCAGCGGCAGCGTCTATCTGCTCGCCGCTGCCGATGGTCGCCTCGAGCGCGAACTGCAGGGCCACAACGGCTGGGTGGTCATCCGTGGCGTCAGTTTCAGTCCCGACGGACGGTACCTCGCCAGCGCCAGCCTCGACGGGACGGTCCATCTCTGGAACCCCGCGTCGGGCGCGGAACGGGGCGTGCTCCAGGAGCGGGGCCTGCGCCTGCTCGGGCTGAGCTGGAGCCCCGACGGGGCGCGCATCGCGACCAGCAGCGACATGGGCGGCAGCATCGCCCTCTGGGACGTCGGTAGCCAGCAAGTGGTGCAGACCGCCTTGCTGGCCCAGGGCAGCGTGACGACCCTGAGCTACTCCGCTTCCGGCTCGCTGCTCGGCACCGGCGGGGTCAACGGCTCGGTGCGCGTGCATCTGCTCGCCGATGGGCGTTCGATCCCGCTCAGCGGCGGCGCGCCCACCAACCAGTACCTGAGCTTTCTGAGCGATACCGAGCTGGTGGCGGTGAGTGATGCCGGCGAGGTGGTGGTGATCGGCCTGACCGGGGCCAGCGCGTCACGCCAGCTCGAAGGGCTCGACGGCTTCGCGCTGAGCGTCGAGGTGAGCCGTGATGGGCGCCTGATCGCCGCCGGCAATGAGCGCGGCGAGATCGTGCTCTGGGACGGCCGCAGCTTCGCGAAGCTGCGCAGCCTGCGGGGCCTGGGCGGCCCGGTGTACGCCCTCGCCTTCAGCCGCGATGGAACCAGCCTGGCCGGTGTGACCAACGAGCCCGCCGAGCGCCCCAAGCTTATGGTCTGGGATACGCAGAGCGGCACCGCGCGCGCGACCTTCAACGGCCATAGCGCCCCGGTGACCGCGATCGCGATCCTGGCGGACGAGGATCTCGTGGCCAGTGCCAGCGCCGATGGCGCGCTCAAGCTGTGGCGGGCCACCAATGGCGATGAGGTGCGCAGCCAGCAAGCCGCGCCCGAGCAGCGTTGGTACAACAGCCTGGCCGGCTCGCCCGATGGCGCGGTGCTGGCTACCGGGTCGCTCACCGGGCAGGTGGAGTTCTGGAACGCGGCGAGCGGCGAACGGCTGAGCGGGCTCGAACTTGAGGCCGGCCCGGTGTTTGCCCTGGCCTTTCGCCCGGACGGCAGGCAACTGGCGGTGGCAACCCGTGACGGCGGTGTCGTGCTCCTGGAGCCGCGTGACTAGCAGCCCTGCCCCAAGCAGGGCCGGTGCAGCGTTTGCCTCCGGTGGTGTCCAGGGCAGCGCAGCCGTCCCACGAGCTAGTTGTTCGTTGGTGGTGGCGGTGTAGCCGCCACCACCAACGAACAACCGGGGGTCTGGGGCTTGCCCCAGGGAGGTTGCAGCAGCCGTGGGCGGCATGCGGTTATAATGGCGGCATCGGCGCCGAGCCTCACGGAACTGCGCCGTCGTACGGACGGAAGGAGCGCGGCATGTTCAACAGCTTCAAGCAGAAATACGACCGGACACCTGCGGGCCAGGAGGAGCGGGTGCCGCCTGGCCAGTATGTCACGGAGAAATTCCCGGTCCTGCACTATGGCACGGTACCGCAGTATACGAACCTGGAGCGCAACTGGGATCTGCGGGTCTGGGGGGAGATCGAGGAGCCGGCGCGGCTCAGCTTCGCCGAATTCCGCGCGCTGCCAACGGTCGAAGTCGTGACCGACATTCACTGCGTGACCCGCTGGAGCAAGCTCGATACGCGCTGGGAGGGCGTGCGGTTCAGCGAGTTTCTGCGCCACATCCCCTCACTGAAGCCAGCCGCGAAGTATGTGGTTGCTCACTGTGAGCAGGGCTTTACCACCAACGTCCCGCTGGAGGTGCTGATGCACCCTGACGCGCTGCTGGCCTACAAATACGAGGGGGCAGAGTTGACGCCCGAGCACGGTTACCCGCTGCGGCTGCTCACACCCGGCAAATACTTCTGGAAGAGCGCCAAGTGGCTGCGCGGCCTGGAGTTTCTTGCTCACGACAAACTCGGCTTCTGGGAGCGCTACGGCTACAACAATAACGCCGATCCCTGGAAAGAGGAGCGCTACGCTGAGTAGCGCGGCCTGGCCCGCGACGATCGAGGAAGCCGTCGCGGTGCAGGAGCGGCTACGTGGCGCGGTCATGATCGCCGACGATTTCGGCACACTGCAGACGGTTGCCGGCGTCGACGTGGGCTTCGAGGACGCCGGCGCGGTGACGCGGGCGGCGGTGGTGGTGTTGAGCTTCCCCGCGCTCGTGCCGGTGGCCCATAGCCTGGCCCGCCGGCCCACCGGCTTTCCGTATGTGCCGGGCTTCCTCTCCTTCCGCGAGGTCCCGGCGATCCTGGACGCGCTGGCCCAACTGCCGGCACCACCCGACCTGCTGATCTGCGATGGGCAGGGGATCGCCCATCCGCGGCGCTTTGGCATTGCCTGCCACCTGGGGCTGCTCAGCGGCCTGCCAAGCATTGGATGTGCCAAATCGCTGCTGGTTGGCCGGCATCCCCCGTTGCCGGCTGACCGTGGCGCGCGGGTGCCGCTCAGCCATCACGGCGAGCAGGTTGGCTGGGCGCTGCGCACCCGCACCGGTACCAGGCCGGTCTATGTCTCACCGGGCCATCGGGTGAGCATAGACACGGCCGCCGACCTGGTGATGGCCTGCGTCACGCGCTACCGCCTCCCCGAGACGACGCGCTACGCCCATAACCTCGCTTCCCACGGGGTGATCAGGGGGTAGGCCAGTGGAGATGTGGTGACGGAGCTCCCCGCAACCCATCTGGCGACGACCAGCCGGCTCGGCGACCGGCTCGCTGCAGGCTGGGCGCTCGTGGTTGCGCTGCTGCTCTTTGTGGTGTTCCGTGGCCACGGGTTTGACGATCCCTACATCACCTATCGCTACGCGACGAACCTGGCCGCCGGGGCGGGCTTCGTCTACAACCCCGGCGAGCGGGTGCTGAGCACCACGTCGCCGCTCTACGGGCTGCTGCTGGCCCCGGCCGCCGCCGCCGGGCTCGATCTGCCGCTGGTCAGCAATGCGCTCGGCTGTCTGAGTCTGGGCGCGGGTGCGCTGGCCTTCTGGTGGCTTGGTCGCCTGGCGGCGCTGCCGATCGCCGGCGGCGTGGCCGCCCTGCTCTACCCGCTGAGCCCGCAGCTGGTCTTCACCCTTGGCGCCGAGACGAGTTTCTTCATCGCGCTGGCGCTCTGGGGCTTTGTGGCGGTTGCGGCCAGGCGCCCGGTCTGGGCTGGCCTGCTGATGGCCGGCGCCACCCTGGCGCGGGCCGACGCGGCCCTGGCGGCCGCGGTGGGCGGGCTTGGGGTGCTGCTGGCTGGCGGCTGGCGAGCGTTGCGGCGCTACAGTGTCGCCTATCTACTGGCGGTGACGCCGTTCCTGGCTGCTGCCTGGGCCTATTTTGGCACCCCGCTGCCGGCCACGCTCGGTGCCAAGCGCAGCCAGGCGCGCATCCCCGGCAGCCGCAGCTACGCCAGCGGGCTGCTCGGGCTGGTCACGGGCCTGGCCGGGCAGCCCCTGTTCTGGCCGCTGCTCGGTCTCGCGCCGCTCGGGCTGGTGGCCGGGCTGCGCCGGC
>DAOUBZ010000563.1:0-4463 GCA_034432515.1 Chloroflexaceae bacterium
CACCGACATAGCAACCTCTGGGGTGGCGTGGCCGCCCCACGCTCACCTCCGGAGAGGCGATCGTGGTACCATGGTGGCGGAGGCCGCCTGGTTTCCACTCCAGTGCCGAGGGTACTCCATGTCCACGATTGTCGTGCTGGCCGGTGGGGTCGGCGCAGCCCGCTTCCTCGAAGGGGTGGTGCAGGTGGTACCACCCGCGACCGTAACCACGATCGTCAATACCGGCGACGATTTCGAGTTGCACGGCCTGATGATCGCCCCCGACCTCGATATCGTTACCTGCACCCTGGCGGACCTGATCGACCGCGAGCAGGGCTGGGGCATCGCCGGCGATACCACCGCGTGCATGGAGTGGCTAGGGCGGCTTGGCGGCCCGACCTGGTTCAAACTCGGTGACCGCGACCTGGCGCTGCACATCAGGCGGACGGCGCTGCTGCGTGCCGGCCACCGCCTGAGCGCGGTCGCCGATGCCTTCCGCCAGGCCTTTGGCGTCGCGGTGCGCATCCTGCCCATGAGCGACGATCCGGCACCGACCCATATCCTCACCGACGCGGGCGAACTGCACTTCGAGGAGTACCTGGTGCGGCGGCGCGCCCAGGACGTGGTCCAGGGGGTGCGGCTGCACGCCGCCGGGACCGCCCTGCCGACGGCGGATGTGCTGGCTGCGCTTGCCGAGGCGACGCTAGTGCTGATCGCGCCGAGCAACCCGGTGGTCAGCATCGGGCCGATCCTCGCCCTACCAGGCGTGCCCGAGGCGCTAAAGGCCACCCGCGCGCCCGTGATCGCGGTGAGCCCGATCGTTGGTGGGGCCGCGATCAAGGGGCCGGCTGTGCCGCTTATGCGCGCGGTCGGGATGGAGGTTTCGGCCCTGGGGATCGCCCGGACCTACAACGACATCCTCGACGGTATCGTCATCGATACGGTGGATGCCGGGCTGACCCCGGCGATCGCGGCTCTGGGGCTGCGCGTCACGGTATGTGACACGATCATGCGCGGGCCGGCCGAGAAGGCGCAACTGGCCCGCGCCGCACTGGATCTGGGCACAACGGTGATCGCGGGCTAATCCAGCCCCTCCCACGGTGCCGGCCCGAGCAGTTCGAGATCGGGATGGGCGGCAACCTCGGGCAGCAGGGCCGGACTCACCAGCAGTTCTTCGAGCAGCAGCGTATTCTTGATCCGCACCAGGCGCGCCGTGGCCGGGTCGGCCCGGCCGCAGACCTTGACGGCCGTTGCTACCGCAGCGTGCCCGGTCGGCAACGTGATCGGCAGGCCACCCTTGCAAAGGCCCACCAGGCCAGCTGTGAGCACGTTGACATAGGTGGCGTGGAAGTCGACCTTGCTCGCGAAGCGGGCAGTGGTGATGTCGGCCAGGCCCATGCCGTTGGCGTTGCCCTGGGTCGCCTCGCTCAAGTCGAGCACCACAATCACATTGACCACCGGCGTGGTCGGTGGCGGCTCCCCGGGAATGGGCAGCCGCCCGATGACGTTGGTATCCATACCGGTGCCGCTGATGTTCTTGCCCAGTTCGTCGACTACCAGCACGTCGATCTGCTCGAAGGGCAGGCGGGCCATCATCTGCTTGCTACGGGCGAGCAGCGCGGCCTCGCCCGCGCCGCCAATCTCCTCCGGGGGCAGGCCGACCAGCTCAGCCGTCTGCTCACGGGCATCCTCGATGATCGCCAGGCCGCCCAGGATCTTGCCCGTCGCAATCATCACGCGGGCCATGGGCACCAGCTGGTGCTTCAGCCCGTAGACCGCCGTGCGGTGGATCGTCTCGGCACCCTGTCGCTTGCCGAGCCCTACGGTGCACATCTTGGCCAGCCCGCTCTCGATCGAACCATCGAATGAGGTGTGCGGCTTGACCCGGTTGATCACCAGCACGCCGTCGGACTCGTAGGCAATGCGGTCCATATAGACGGGCGTGCCATCGGCGATGCTGCCCACCTGCACCACCTCCATTGAGCTGTGGATCGGGCAGCCGATCTGCTCTTCGCTGATGCCGAGTGCAGCGAGCAGCTTCAGCTGGCCGGCAGCTGTGGCGCCCCCGTGGCTGCCCATCGCCGGCACGATGAAGGGCCTGGCGCCGGCCGCACGTAGCCAGGCTACCGCGGCCCGCGTGATCGGCACGATGTCGCGGATGCCGCGGCTGCCGGCGGTGATGGCGATGCGTTGGTCGCGGCTGATGCGTGCCCGCAGGCCGAGCCGCTCGAGTTCGGCGCCTACGGCGACGGAAACGTCACCGATCGGCCGGCTCGTCCAGCGCTGGCGCACCCGGTAGAGCGGCGGGAGCGGCGCCTCGGTGTTCAGGTTCTGGCAATTGATGGTGATCTGCATCGGGCGTTCCCTCGCGAACAGGCTGGCCAGGCCGCCTGGGTGATCGTTGCAGCAACGTCATAATACCGCCTGTTTTGTAGCTTGACAGCGCATCTGCCCTCTGGTATCTTGCTCTGCATCCAGGTTAGCGTTCAGCAATTGCTGCGCCACGTATGCGGTTGCTATCACACGGCTGCGCCTGGCAGCGGATGCCGTGGCGCCTGTGTGGTGCATGGCGCTGCCATGCCCAGGGGAAGGCCTGTATGCCTCCAACATGGACCCTGCCCGAGTATCTGGGCCGCAAGGCCGAACTGGTGGAGACGTACCGCGCCCAGTTGCGCGGGCCCGACGCGGCCCCCGTGCCGCTCCGCGCGACGGTAACAGTTGCGGCTGGTTCGGGCGTGCGCCCGGTGCGCATGCGCGACCATCTGGTGATCAGCGATGCAGGGGCGGCGCTGGGCGGCTACGACCTCGGGCCGAGCGCCCCCGAGTTGCTGCTCGGCGCGCTGGCAAGCTGTATCGCGCACTCGGCGGTGGTGATCGCCGTCGATCGCGGCATCGTCCTCGAGCAGCTCGAAGTCGAGGTGACGGGCCAGCTCGACTACCGCGGTACGCTTGCGGTCAGCGCCGAGGCAACCGTGCCACCGACCGAACTGGCCTACACCCTGCGTGTTGCGGGCGACGTCTCCGACGAGCAACTCGCCGAGATCCAGAGCGATATCGCCCGCCTCTGCCCGGTCCTGCTTGCCCTGACGCAGCCCATGACCGTGACGTCCCGCGCCGAGCGTCTGTAGTACACACGAGGAGCCTCAACCGCTGGGGCCTGGAGAACCTGGCGAACCTGGAGTCGATCCCGCCCAGCGGGGCAACGCTCTTCGTCGGAGCGCCCAAGATCGCTGCCGGCTCCGGTGGCCCGACCCGGGTGATGGCCGTCTGGTAGCTGGTGCAACCGCCGCACGCCGGGGCGCTTTGGTGCGTCCGGTGGCCCGATGCCGTTGCGCCCGTCACACCTATGGTGCCGTGTGCTCACCTGGCTGCTCTTCATGCTCTGCGGCGCGATCATCGTGGTCACCGGCGTCAACCTGTCGAAGTATGGCGACATCATCGCCGAAAAGACCGGCATGGGCGGGACCTGGATTGGTGTTATCCTGCTCGCCTCAGTGACTTCGCTGCCGGAGCTGTTCACGGGGATCAGCTCCGTGGCCGTCTTCGCCGTGCCGGAGATTGCCGCCGGCGACGTGCTGGGCAGCTGCATGTTCAATCTCCTGATCATCGCGCTGCTCGACGCGATCAGCCGCGCAACGCCGATCACGACCCGCGTGTATCAGGGCCAGATCCTGAGCGCCGCGTTTGGCATCCTGGCCCTCGGGCTGGTCAGCATTGCCATTCTCGCGGCGCCGAGCCTGCCGGCGATCGGCTGGATGGGTGTTGCGAGCATCGCATTCTTCGTCGTCTATCTGCTCGCCATGCGCACCGTGTTCATCTACGAACAGCGGCGGATTGATGCCTTTGTCGAAGCGGTGGCCGAGACACTCAACTACCAGCACGTCTCCGCGCGTCGCGCCTATGGGCTCTTCGGCCTGAATGCCCTGCTGGTGGTCATCGCCGCCAGCTATCTCCCGGGGCTGAGCGCGGAACTGGCGGCGATGACCGGCCTCGGTCAGAGCTTCTTCGGCACCGAGTTCGTCGCCCTGGTCACCTCGCTACCGGAAGTGGTGGTGGCGATCGCTGCGCTGCGCCTCGGTGCGGTCGATATGGCCGTCGGCAATATCTTTGGCAGCAACCTGTTCAACGTCGGCCTGATCCTGGCGCTCGATGACCTGTTCTACACCCCCGGCCCGCTGCTGGCCCAGATCACCAGCGACCACGCGATCACGGCCGTCGCCGCGATGCTCATGACCGCGATCGCGGTCATCGGCCTGGTGTATCGCAAGGAGAAGAAATCCTTCCTGGTCGCCTGGGACGCGCTGGGTATCGTCGCGGTCTACATTCTGACCACGGCGCTGCTCTTCCAGCTCAGAGGCTGAGACCGGTTCCCCTGGCCCCCGGCGCCCACCTGATACCCATTACCTGTGAACATCCGGCATTGTCACCCCGAGCAGAGCGAGGGGTCTTGCGCGACCCGCTCAGATTCCTCGCTGCGCTCGGAA
>DAOUBZ010000564.1:0-4810 GCA_034432515.1 Chloroflexaceae bacterium
CCGCGCACCCGGCGTGAGCAAAACGGGGTTTGCCAGCAGTATCGTGCAACGTCGGAACGCGAACGCATCCTGAGTAGCGCGCAGCGCGTACCCGGGTTTGCCAGCAGTATCGTGCAACGTCCACCTCCCGCGGCGGCGTGTGGGGCGGCGAGGCTGCCCGAACTGCCAGGTGCTTGCTGGTTGGTTTTGGTGGCTACGCCGCCAAAACCAACCAGCAAACCTGGGGTTTGAGGCTTGCCCCACAGACGTTGCGCAAGCCCTGGCTGCGCTAGGGCTGTTGTAACGATACTACTGGCGACCGCGCTCGTAAGTGTGGCCGGGCATGCAGGCGGAACGCCTGCAAGCGGGCGGGAACCTCGCCCACGGCTGCCGGGCGCCGCGCGGCGCCGGCCAGCGCCACCCCGTTGACATCCCCCGCGACCGCACATACAATCGGCCCCGATGAACGCCACCTCGCTGCGCCGCGTGCGGCTCCCGCTGCTGCTCCTGCTCGACCTGCTGCTGATCGCGGCGCTGGTCGCCGTGGTCTGGCTCGATAACGCGGCCAATCGGGGCATCACCTTCATCCCTGACCCGCGGCCCATCCCCTTCGCCGACGGCCCAACGCTCGGTGTCAACCTGTTCAACCTCCACCTGGAGCCCGACCCGGCAGCGGTGCGCCGCTCGTTCGAACTGGCCCGCGCACTGGGCGCGCGCTATGCGCGCATGCAGGTGCCCTGGGACGATATCGAGATCCACGGGCGCGGCGACTTTATGGACCGGCGCAATCCCGAGACGGTGGGCGTCGTCTCATCCTGGGCCAAGTACGACCGGATCGTCGCCGAGGCCAATGCCGCCGGGGTGGAGCTCATCTGGCGGCTCGAGCGTCCGCCCCACTGGGCCCGCGTGGAGGCCGATGCCACCCCGGAGTTCCAGGCCGGTCTGGCTCGCGACGGCAACTCCACCGGCCCCCCCGATGACGTCGCCGACTACGCCGCGTTCGTGGGCGCCGTGGTCGAGCGCTACGACGGCGACGGCGTAAATGATGCGCCGGGCAGCCCGGTGGTGCGCTATTTCCAGCTCTGGAACGAACCGAACCTCAAGAACGAGTGGAACTGGCAAGAGCCCCGTCCCGAGGACTTCGTTGCGCTGCTGCGCGCCGGCGCCAGTGCTGCTCGCGCCGCCAACCCCGCGGTGGTGATCATCTTCCCCGGGCTCGCTCCCACCGACGGGCTCGACGAACGTGCCCCGCTGACCGAACTGGAGTACCTCGAGCGGGTCTACCGGGCCGGTGGCGCGGCCCATTTCGACGTGATGGCCGCCCAGGGCTACGGCCTTGGCCAGTCGCCCGACGAGCACCGCTACGTCTTCCTGCGCGGGCGCGACAACTGGAACTGGCGCCGCCCGATCGATACGCGCAACGACGTCAGCCGGGTGGTGCTGTTGCGCGAGGTGATGGAGCGCAATGGCGACGCCGACACCGCGGTCTGGATCACCGAGTTTGGCTGGAACGCCGCGCCCGCGAGCATCCCACCCGAGCGCCGCTTCACCTGGGGGGCGCCGGTGAGTGAGGCGACCAAGGGCGCCTACCTGGTGGGCCAGCTGGAGCGAGCACGCAACGAGTGGCCCTGGATGGGGGTGATGAACGTCTGGATGCTGCGTTACGGCGGCTACGCCGAGCCCGACCCGGACGATCCGACGCCCTACTTCGCCCTCGTCACCCGCGACTGGCAGCCGCTACCGGCCTTCGCGGCCCTGGCTGCCTACACGGCGGCCCCGGCCCGTGCGGGCGTCGGAGCGCACAGCTGGGGCCACCCGGCCGTGGAGCCGATCGCCGGCGGCTGGCGCGTGCGCTTCAGCGGCGCGCGGCTCAGCCTGCTGGGCGGCCTTACAGGTGACGTCGAGGCCAGCCTGGATGGCGCACCGGTCACCCTCACCCGCTCCGAGCTGGAAGGGCTACCGGCCCTGGCCACCCCCACCCTGGCCCAGGGCGACCACACCCTGGAGCTGCGCGGCGCCCCGCCGCCCGCGCGCTTCGTCGTCGAGCGCGCCCGGCCCTGGGGCTGGCTCTGGGACCACGGCCCGCTCGCGCTGATCGCCGCCCTGGCGCTGAGCATGGCAGCCAGTATGCGCCTGCTCTTCCCGGCTCTCGACGCTGGCTGGGCGCGGCTACGGGCCGCCCAGCGCCACACCGCGGGCAGTTCGCGCCTCGTCGACCGGCTCATCCGGCCCGAGAGCCTGATCCTGGTCGGCATGCTGCTGGGCGTTGCCGTGGCCTACCGCGCCTCGGCGCAACTCCCGCTCACCCTGGCCGGGCTGGCCCTCTTCGGTGGGCTGGCCCTGGCGCGGCCGGCACTGGCGCTGCTCTTCGTACCGCTCACACTGCCGCTCTACTTCATGCCCAAGGGACTCTTCGACGCGCGCTTCGGCATCCGCGAGTCCGGGATCTACCTGCCCCTGCACGAGATCCTGCTGCTGATCGCCCTGCTGGCGACTGGTGCCCGCTGGCTTGGGGAAGTGCCGTGGCAGCGGGAGCGCCCGCGCCTGGGCGGCGCTACCCTCCGGCTGGTCGACCTGGCGCCGCTGGGCCTGTTTCTGGCGGCTGCCGGGTGGGGCGTGCTCATCGCCGAGGCCCGTGGCGCTGCGCTGCGCGAACTGCGCTGGACGGTGCTCGGTCCGCTGCTCTTCGTCGGGCTGGCGAGCTTCGTGGCGGCGCGCTGGGCCACTGGCGGCCCGGATGGCTACTGGCGCCAGGTGCTAAACTTCTGGCTGGTCGGTGGCGCACTCTCAGGGCTGGTGGGGTTGCTGCAGTTTGCCGGGCTCAACCTGGCGCCGCTCTTCGGCAGCAAGGCGGGCTTCGGCGCGGACAGCTTCCTGGTGGAGGGGGTGCAGCGGGTGGCGGGGCTCTACGGCCACCCGAACAACCTGGGCCTGGCCATGGGGCGCTACTGGCCCGTGGCGGCGGCCCTGGCCCACGTCGCCTTCTGGGGTGCGCCCGACCGCGCGACGGGGCTGCGGCGCGCGTGGCCCACGGCCCTCGCGGCGATGCTCTGCGGCGGCGGGTTGCTCGTCTCTTTCTCACGGGGCGCCTATCTGGGCGCGCTGGTGGCCGGCGCGCTACTGGCAGCACTGCTACTGCCACGCGCACTCTGGCGCGACCGGCGGCTGCAGCTTGCCCTCGGTCTGCTCGCGCTGGCGGCGCTGCTCGCCGGCGCCGCGATCGTCGTCCTCGATATCGAGCGCTTCAACCCACTGGGCGCCAGCAGCGGCGAGCGGCGCAAGACCAGGGCCGCGGCGCTGGCGATGCTGCGCGATCACCCGCTCGGCATTGGCCTCGACCAGTTCGGGCGGCTCTACCCGGCCTACATCGCCCCGGAGTTGGCCGGCACCAACGAGATCAACACCGCCCACCCGCACAACCTGCTGCTCGACATCGCGCTACGCATGGGGCCGCTGGGCCTGCTCGCCTCTGGCTGGCTGATCGTCCGCTTCTACCGTGACGCGTGGGCGGGCCTTGCGCTGGGCGGCGGGGAGGCCGCGCGCGCCGCCGGGCTCATCGCAGCCATGAGCGGCGCGCTGGTCCACGGTCTGGTCGACCAATTCTACTTCTGGACCGACCTGGCCTTCGCCTTCTGGATCTTCATTGTACTGGCGCGCCGCATGCGGCGGGCGAGCGTGCTACAATACCAACGATAGTCCAACCCCATGCCCCGTGCCGGGCGCCAGTGGTCGCCCGGCCGCGCTCCGGCGGGCGCCTCGTCACCGTTATGCCATTCTACAAGGACATGGAACTGATCTGCCGCAACTGCGGCGAGAAGTTCATCTTCACCGCCGGCGAGCAGGAGTTCTACGCCGACAAGGGTTTTCTCCACGAGCCGACGCGCTGCCCGCGCTGCCGCACGCGCCGCGACGGCCCCACCACGCGCCAGGCTGCCAGTACGCCGCGTAGCAGCCGCCGCGACGGGCGCGACGAGTAGGGGCATAGAGGTGACAACCCTCGTTGTCGTGTGAGCCGGGGAGCGAAGAGCTTATTTGAAAGGTACTGCGCCTAGAACGTCGGTAGAGAAGCCCCTCGGGAGCTGCGCCCCCGGAGATGACGGTTTCTGCTGCGGCGCGGCTTCGCCGCGCCGCAGCAGAAACGGAATACGCTACCGGTGTTCTAGAAGCGGGCGACGAGGATCCCCGGCGTCATCTGCACGCGCACGGTCTGCCCCTCGACCACGAGCGGCGCGTCCAGGCTGCCCGTGGGCTCGTAGGCCAGGGCGGTACTGAGCGGTGGCGCCCCGAGCGTGGCCGGCAGGCGGTAGGTGTGGCCCCAGGCTGCGGTGCCGCGCATGAAGCGGAACGCACGCTCGGCGGGCCACCCCGGATCGATTGCAAAGTCTGCCATTGCCGGAGCCGGGAGGTAGCTGCCGCCGGGCCCCTGGGGCTGGCGTGGGACCGCGCCGGCGGCGAGGCGCGCCAGCAGTTCGCGCAGCAGTGCGGCGCCAAGGCTCGCCGCCTGCTGCTCAGCGCTGTCCCAGTCGAGGCCAACCGGCAGTTCGAGCGGCGCCTGCAGGGCGATCGGGCCGCTGTCCAGCCCGGCGTCCATCCAGTGGAGCGTGACCGCGGTGCTGGCCCGGCCCTGCTGAAAGGCCCAGAAGAGTGGCGCAGGGCCGCGCAGCTCAGGGAGCGGGGCAGGATGCAGGTTGAGGAAGCCGCGGCGAGGCACGGCCAGCAGGGCGGGCGGGATACGCCAGGGCCAGCAGGCCACGCAGACCAGTTCGGGGTTGAGCGCGCGCAGGGCCTCGCGCGCGGCGGGCGCGCGAACGCTGCCCAGGGCCAGGGTGGG
>DAOUBZ010000565.1:0-5027 GCA_034432515.1 Chloroflexaceae bacterium
GTGGGGTTGGGGGCTTGCCCCGCCGCCCGCGGTGGGGTTGGGGGCTTGCCCCGACGACGTTGCACAGGCCTGGCATGCCTGCCGCATAGTGATACCGGGCCAGGCCGCGGGACGATTCATCGTTTGCGGATCTAGCTGCGCGACCTGCGTGGAGATCGTGGTATAGTTAGATCGATTATTTGAGGAGACAGTGTCGATGAGCCGTCGTATTCCGCCTGGCCCCGGCCAGGAGTCAGTCTGGGACTACCCACGCCCGCCGCGGGTTGAGCCCACCACGCGCCGCATTCGTGTGGTCTTTGGCGGGGTGGTGATCGCCGATACGCGCCAGGCTCAGCGGGTGCTGGAGACGAGCCATCCGCCGGTCTACTACATCCCGCCTGCGGACATTCAGCTGCAGTACCTCACACCTACGGCCCGGCATTCGTTCTGTGAGTTCAAGGGCCAGGCCAGCTACTACACCGTGGCCGCTGGCGGGCGGCGCGCCGAAAATGCCGCCTGGTTCTATCCCGACCCGGCGCCGGGCTTCGAGGCCATCCGCGACGCGGTGGCCTTCTACCCGGCCCTGATGGACGCCTGCTACGTGGACGACGAGCTGGTGACTCCCCAGCCCGGCGGCTTCTACGGCGGCTGGATTACCTCGGATATCGTTGGCCCGTTCAAGGGCAGCCCCGGCACCTGGGGCTGGTAGTCCCCACACGTCGTACCCGCACGGACAGCTGTCCGCCTCCCCGCTGTGCTGCTCGCGCGCCTGCCGCCACCCCACCCGCGAGCCACCTCCGCCGCTGAGCCCAAGGAGATCCCCCGATGGCTACGCACGAGGACCATGATCGCATCGTTGAGGCGGCGCGCCGCGCTGTCTTCGCCGGCCAACTCAGCCGTCGCGGCTTCATGCGACTGATGGGCGCGCTTGGTCTTTCGGCCGGGGCTGCCGCGCTAGCCGCCTGTGGCGGCAGCCCCGCCGCCACCCCGCCGACTGCCGCGCCTGCTGAGCCGACCACCGCGCCGGCCCCGGGCGCTACGGGCGGGGCAGTCACTGGCACCCTCCGCGTCGCCACCGAGATCCCGGTGCAACTCGATCCGGCCCAGGCCTCGTCCGATGCCGAGATCCTGATCCTGCACTCGATCTACGATTACCTGGTCGATATCGATGCCGACAACAGCATCGTGCCACGGCTCGCCCGCGAGTGGCAGGTCAGCGACGATGGGCTGCGCTACACGCTGCGCCTGGCCGAGGGCGTCACGTTCCACGATGGCAGCCCGCTCAGCGCCGCCGATGTGGCCTGGACCTTCAACCGGCTGCGCGACCCGGCGCTGCAGCTGCCCACTGCCGATCTCTACGCCAACGTGGCCAGTGTGGCGCCCGACGGCGAGCAGGCCGTCGTTTTCACGCTGACCCAGCCTAACCCCTTCTTCCTCTACGACCTGAGCGATAATCACGCCCTGGTGCTCAAGGCCGAGACTGCGGAGCCAGCCACCGCGTTCAACGGCACCGGCCCCTTCAAGGTGGCGGATTATCGCCCCGAGAACCGCATCACGCTCACGGCCAACGAGGCCTACTTCATCCCCGGCAAGCCCGGTGTTGCGACGCTCGAGCTGATCTTCTTCGCCGACCAGGCCGCGTCGGTGGATGCGCTGCGCGGCGGCCAGGTGGATATCGCCATGCGCATGCCCACCCCGCTGTTCGTCACCCTGCAGCAGGAGCCCGGCATCACCGCGGTGCAGGTGCCGACCAATGGCTTTGATCTGGTGCGCCTCCGCTCCGACCGCGAGCCCGGCAATCGCCCTGAGGTTATCCAGGCGTTCAAGCTCGCCACCGATCGCGAGGCGATCTTCGAGACGGTGACGTTGGGCCTCGGCGCGGTGGGCCGCGACAGCCCGATCGGCCCGCTCTTTGCGGCCTACTACAGCGAGGAGACACCCATCCCGCCCCGCGACCCGGCCCGTGCCCGCGAGTTGCTGGCCCAGGCCGGCTTCCCTGATGGGCTCAAGCTCGACTTTCACGTGCCCGACTCGGGCGACCGGCCCGACCTGGCCGTGGTGCTCAAGGAGCAATGGGCCGAAGCGGGCATCGACGTGAATGTGATCGTCGAGCCCGAGAGTGTCTACTACGGCGAGAACGGCTGGCTCGAGGTTGACCTGGGGGTGACCGGTTGGGGCTCGCGACCGATCCCGCAGTTCTACCTCGACGTGATGCTGGTCACCGGCGCGAAGTGGAACGAGAGCCACTTCTCCGACGCCGAGTTCGATGAACTGGCGGCCAAAGCCGGCACGACGCTCGACGAAGCGGAGCGTGTGGCGGCCTATCGCGAGATCCAGCGCATCCTGATCGAGCGCGGCCCGATCATCGTGCCCTACTTCTTCGCAGCCCTGGGCGCTATCCGCGCTGGCTTCAGCGGCTTCGAGCTGCGGCCCTTCCCCGGGCGCACCGACCTGGCGGCTATCCGGGCTGCGGGATAGGGGGTGTGTGGAGCTGTGGGACCATGCAGCCGCACGCCAGGCGCTGATGCGCGGCTCCAAGCCGCGCCTACGGACGGGGGCACGTTGGGCGATGCTGGGATGGCGGGCGTCTCACCCGCCATCCCAGGTACATCCGGCACTCATTCGGACTAATCAGGTTCATCGAAAGACCATGGCGCTCGAGACCGTCGAACACAGCATCGGTGAGAGGGCGATCGTCGGCGGGGCGCCCGGCGGCTGGCGGCGGGCGCTGCGGGCGATCTGGGGGCGTCCGACTTCGGCTGTGGGGGCGGCGATCGTGCTGCTCTTCGCGGCCCTGGCCCTGTTTGGCCCACTGATCGCCCCCTACCGGGCCACCGACCAGATCGCCAGCGCGCGGCGCCAGCCGCCCTCGGCAGCGCACCTCTTCGGCACCGACCGGCTGGGTCGCGACGTGTTCAGCCGCGTGGTGCTCGGCACGCGCGACATCTTCGCGCTGGCGGGGCTGGGCACGCTGGTGGCAGTGCTGCTCGGCACGGGGGTGGGCCTGATCGCCGCCTACTGGGGCGGCTGGCCCGAGGAGTTGGCCTTCCGCAGCTTTGATGCGCTGCTGGCCATCCCGGCGTTGCTGCTGGCGCTGCTGCTGCTCGGCACGGTCGGCCCCTCGCGCCAGAGTGTGCTGCTGGTGATTGTGATTGTCTATATGCCGATCGTGGCGCGGGTAGTGCGTAGCGTGGTGCTGGCGGTCAAGCCGCGTGGCTTCATTGAGGCGGCGCGGATGCGCGGCGAGGCCCTGGGCTATATCCTGGGGCGCGAGATCCTGCCTGCGGTGTTGCCGGCGCTGGCCGTCGAGGCGGCGCTGCGCTTCTCCTACGCGATCTTCCTGGTGGCCTCGCTGGGCTTCCTCGGCGTCGGGGTGCAGCCACCCGCCCCCGACTGGGGCCTGATGGTGCTCGAGGCGCGCAATGACGTCGCCCTGGCGCCCTGGTCGCTCTACTTCCCGGCGGGAGCGATCGCCCTGCTGGTGGTGGGGGTCAACCTCTTTGCTGATGGCCTGCGGCGGGCATTGCAAGCGTGAGGCCATGAGCGCAACCATGGACGACACACCGATCCTGGAGATCGACAACCTGACCGTGGGCTACCGGGTCGATGGCGGCTGGCGCGACGCGGTGCGCGAGGTGAGCCTGCAGGTGGCCGCCGGCGAGACCCTGGGCGTGGTCGGTGAGAGTGGCAGCGGCAAGAGCACGCTGGCGCTGGCCGTGCTGCGCTTCCTGGGCGCGGGCGGCGCGATCCGCGCGGGGGCGGTGCGCCTGCGGGGCGCGGACCTGGCCGAGCTCGCGCCCCGCGGCCTCAGCGCGACCTGGGCGCGCGACCTGCGTCTGGTGCCGCAGAATCCGCTCGCTGCGCTCAACCCCTCGTTGCGTATCGGTGAGCAGATCGCCGAGGCCGTGCGCCAGACGGCCGGGGGCGCGCTGTCGCGGGCCGAAGCGCAGCGCCAGGCGCTCGATCTCCTGCGCCTGGTGCGTCTGGCCGACCCCGAGCGGGTCTATCGGGGTTACCCCCACGAACTGAGCGGCGGGATGCAGCAGCGGGCGCTGATCGCGATGGCGCTCCACGGCGAGCCGGCCTTGCTCATCCTTGACGAGCCGACCACCAGCCTTGACGCCACCACCGAGGCGGCCATTCTCGACCTGCTGGCCGAGTTGACAGGCGGCCAGGCGGGGCAGGGGGCCACACGCGCCACGCTGTTCATCTCGCACAACCTTGGCATCATTGCGCGGATGTGCGACCGGGTGGCGGTGCTCTACGCCGGCGAGTTGGTGGAGCAGGCGCCCACGGCGCGTCTCTTCGCGACTCCGCTACACCCTTACAGCGCAGGCCTGATCGGCAGCCTGCCCCGTCCGGGGATGCGTCACAACCTGCGCCCGCTGCGTCCCATCCCGGGCGCCATCCCGCGTCTCGATGCGCTGCCCACGGGCTGTGTCTTTCACCCGCGCTGCCCGCTGGCGCTGGACCGCTGTCGCAGTGAGCGCCCACTGCTCGAGCAGGCCGCGCCGGGGCATGAGGTGCGCTGCCACCGCTGGCGCGAGGTGGAGCGTGGCGCGTTGCAAGACGGCGAGCCCGGCCTGCCTGGGCCGGCGCCGGCCAGCGCCGCGGTGGCAGCCGAGCCGGTCCTGGTGATGAGTGAGGTTGCGAAGCAATTCCCACTCCGGCGCAGCCTGGCCGACCTGTTGGCACGCCGCCCGCCGCGTATGGTGCGGGCGGTGGATGGCGTGGATCTGCGCCTGGGGCGTGGGCGCACGCTGGGCGTGGTGGGCGAGAGCGGCAGCGGCAAAACGACGCTGGCCCGCTGTGTGGTGGGGCTGGAGGAGCGCAGTGGCGGCGCGATCAGCCTGGTGGACCTGCCGCTCGCCCCGGGGCTGGAGCAGCGCGCCCCCGCGGTGCTGCGGCGCATCCAGATGGTCTTCCAGAACCCGCAGGAGGCACTGAACCCCTACCTCACGGTCGGCGAGGCGCTGCGGCGCCCGCTGATGCGCCTGGGGGGCCTGCGCCGCGCCGAGGCCGAGCGGCGCGTGGCCCGGCTGCTCGAT
>DAOUBZ010000566.1:0-3819 GCA_034432515.1 Chloroflexaceae bacterium
TGGCGGCGCAGCCGCCAAACCCACCCAAAAAACAACCATCGGGGTAGCTACGCCACCCCGGACACCACCGCCGGGGGCGGACGTTGCATCAGCGCGAAGGGGCCATGGTATAATGCCCCGGTTCGTGAACAGCGTTCCGCGAGGAGAGAAGCCGTGGAGATCGCCCTCTATTTTGCCCTGATCATCATCAGCGCTGTGCTGGTGGTGCTGGTAGTGCTGCAGGCCCGCAGCCCTGGCATGGCCAACCGTGACACCAGTTCGGTCTACCGCACGCGCCGTGGCCTCGAGAAGACGCTGCACCAGGCCACCATTGCGCTGAGCGTCACCTTCCTGCTGCTCGCCCTCATCACCAGTCTGCCGATCTTCGCGTAGGCAGGGCGCGGGCCACGCCTGCAGCCAGGCCCACCCGCACCCTCGCCCACCCCCCTGAATAATGGCGCGTCGTATTCGCTGGCAGCTCGTGATCGCCCTGCTGAGCATCCTGCTCGTCGCCGGGTTCCTCGGCCGGGTTGCGCTGCGCAGCGCCGCGATTGCCAGCCCGCTGGCCGGCGGTGTCTACCGCGAGGCGGTGGTTGGCACGCCCCGCCAACCCATCCCGCTGCTCAACGACCCACTGAGCGACCCGGTGGGCCGCGACCTGATCGCCCTGCTCTTTGACGGGCTGGTGCGCATCGGCGCCGATGGGCTGATCGAGCCGGCCCTGGCCACCTCCTACGAGGTCGATGCGAGCGGCACGATCTACCTGTTCAATCTGCGCCGCGATGTCAGCTGGCACGATGGCACGCCCTTTACCGCCGACGACGTTGTCTTCACCCTGCGGGCCCTGCAGGTGGCCGACCAGCCGGGTGAGCCGGCGCTGGCGGCGATCTGGCAGGATGTGCTGGTCGACCGGCTGGACGACTACACGGTACGCGCAACCCTCACCGCGCCCTATGCGCCCTTTCTCAGCGTAGCGCGCGTCCCGATCGCACCGGCGCACCTGCTTGCCGGCGTCCCGCCCGACCAGTGGGCCAGCGGGCCGTTTGGTGCCAGCCTGGTCGGTACCGGCCCCTTCAAGCTGGCCGAGCTGCGTGAGGACCGGGCCGTGCTGACCGCCAATGAGCGCTACTTCGGTGGCCAGCCATACATTCAGCGCTTTGAACTCCACTTCTTCGCTTCGTCTGAGGCCGCACTTGGCGCCCTGACCCGGGGCGAGGTGAGCGCCTACAGTGGCCGCCTCGACGAGCAGCGCACGATCGGCGAACTGCCCGGCAGCCTGCGCAAAGCCCGCATCCCGCTCGATGAGTATGCCATCCTGAGCTTCAACCTGCGCCGCCCACTGCTCAGCGAACCGCCGCTGCGCCGCGCGCTGGCCCACGGGCTGAACAAAGACGGGCTGATCGAGCGGGCGCTCGATGGCGCAGCCGTGCCGCTCGATACGCCTATCCTCCCCGGCTGGTGGGCCTACAGCCCCACGGTGCCCTGGCACGCGCCCGACCCGGCGGCCGCCGCCCGTATTCTCGGCGAGCTTGGCTATGCGCCGGGGCCCGACGGCACACGCCGGCGCGACGGCCGCCTGCTCGCCTTCGAGCTGCTGGTCGACGGCGATCCCAAACGGCGCGCTGCCGCCGACGAGATCGCCCGCCAGTGGGGCGAGTTGGGCGTGCGCGTCAGCGTCAGCGAGCTGGATGGCCCGACCCTGCAGGCCCGCCTGCGCGCCCACGACTTCGACCTGGCCCTGCACAGCTGGACCCGGCTGGGACCCGATCCTGACCCCTTCGCCCTCTGGCACTCGAGCCGCGCCGCCACGGGGCTCAACTACGCCGGACTGGCCGACCCACAGATCGACGCCCTGCTGCTCAATGCACGCCGCGAGAGCGAGATCGCGGCCCGCAGCGCCGACTACGCGGCCTTCCAGCAGCGCTGGGTAGAACTGACCCCGAGCATCACGCTCTATCAGCCGCTCTACCGCTTTGTTGCCAGCGCAGAGCTTGGAGGCAGCGGCCTCGACGACCCCGCGCGCGCGCTGAGTGCGCTGCTCATCGGTCGCGAGGATCGCTACCGGGAGGTGACGCGCTGGTTTCTCGAGAGCTACCGCGAGATCCAGGGTGACCTGCGCTGATCACCCGTCGCTCGGCGTCAATCGCCGGCCGGGCGCGGCTGGGCCGTGCTGACGCTGGCGCTGGCTGCGGGCCGCGGGCGCAACTGCCGGAAGATGACCAGCGCGGCGGTGAGCAGCGGTACGGTGAGCAGCGCCGCAAAGAACCCCCCAACCAGCCCGCCGATGAACAGCCCGAAGAGGATCAGTGCGGAGGGCACCTCAACCGCCTTCGAGAAGGCGTACGGCGCCACAAAGTAGACACAGATCGAGCCAATCACCACGTTCGTTGCCAGCACGATCAGCGCGAGCGTCGGGCTCACCGTGGCAGCCGCCAGCGCGCTCAGCGCCATGCCCACGAGCCCGCCCAGGTAGGGGATGAACTCGAGCAGCCCGGAGACAATGCCGATCTGCAAGCCGTAGGGCACGCCGAGCAGCGTATTGGTCACACTGTACGTCACGGCATAGTAGCCGCAGATCGCCAACTGGGCGACAAACCAGCGGCTCAACCCCTCGCCGACGGCCCGGGTGATTGCGACCACCCGGCCATGGCTGCGCTCGGGCAGCAGCGTCCGCATCAACGCGGGGGCGGCAGCTTTGTTGGCCACCAGCGTAAACGCGATCGCGAAGGCGACCACACCCGCAAAGGCCACCGTGCCGATCCCGCCCAGCACGCTCCAGAACTGCCCGGCGGCCCACTGGATGGCCCCGGCGACCTGGCCGGTGAGGCCCTGGACCACCTGGACCAGTTCCTCCCAGCCGGTTGCCGCGCCCACCGCCTCGGGCAACTGGGCCGCCAGCCCCTGGAGGGCGCCTGCCAGCTGGCTCAGGCTGTCAAGCAGCACCGGCACGAGCAGCAGCAGCAGGCTGACCAGGAGCGCGAGCGTACCGAGCAGCAACGTGCCCGTCGTAAGGCCGCGCGAGATCCCACGGCGCTCCAGTCGATCGGCAAGCGGATTGATCAGCAAGGCGAGCAGCGCGGCCACCACCAGCAGCAGGAAGATGCTGCGCAACAGTGGGAGGATCTGGATCGCGAGGTAGATCGCCGGGCCGAGGGCCACGATCGCCAGCCAGGTGCGTGGCGTGAGCTGGAACAGCATGGGGATGTCCTCCGTGATGTCTAACTGGTGCATCCGGCAAGTCCCGTGTCACCCTGAGCGCCAGCGAAGGGTCCCGGCCGAGATGCTTCGCTGCGCTCAGCATGCCATGACGCCCTATGACGCCGGGATGATCAACAGCTTCCTCTTCCCTTAGACATGGGCTCAGCAACTCAGATCACGCAAGTCGAAGACCGGGCCATCCTTACAGCGCAGGCGGGCGCCGTCGCGTGTTTCGACGAGACACCCGAGGCAGCTACCGAAGCCGCAGGGCATCGCCCCGGCGAGGATGGCCTGCGCGAAGCCGCGCTCCCAGCGCAGCTTGCCCGCCCGCACCACTGCGCTGAGCGGCGCGACCAGGGGCTCGGTAAGCGCGAGGAAGAGCTGGTCGGCCCAGGCGACCGGTGCGCCGGCCAGGGCCGGGAGCGGGACGCGGTGGGTGTTGCCAAGCAACTCGGACAGGCTGGCATCACCGGCGTCAATGGTCAGGTACTCCACATCGGAGGGCAGCAGAAACGGCGGTGGCGCCAGGGCCGCCTCGGCGGCGGCGACGAGCAGCACCACGGCGGCGCGGGTGGCGGCGACGCGAGCGAGAAAGAGCAGGGCAGGCACCGCCGGGCCGGCGCCGGCCAGCAGCAGGTTGCG
>DAOUBZ010000567.1:0-5878 GCA_034432515.1 Chloroflexaceae bacterium
GGGGGGCACGAGGGCGGCAGCCGGCTGCAGCGCGGCCAGCGTCGCCCCATCGGCGGGCGTCGTGGTGACCACCGGGCAGCCATGGGCCAGCGCAGCCAGCAGGCTGCCACGGCGAAACGAGGCTCCATCGCGGAACGGGAGCACGGCCAGATCGGCGGCCAGCAGGCAGGCCGAGACCTCAGCAGGCGACAGGTGGCCCGTGGCCACGATCCGCTCCGTGAGGCCGAGCTGCGCGGCCAGCGCCCGGATGGCCGCGGCGTGGGCAACGTCCTGGGGCGCAGTGGCGCCGCCCCCGACGATCACCAGGCGCCAGGGCAGCGCAAGATCCGCCAGGGCTGCGAGCAGCAGATCCACGCCCTTGTTCGGCGCGAGCAAGCCGAAGTAGGCTACGAGGAGTTCGCCGGGGGCGACACCCAGGCGCGCCCGCCAGGCGTCCCGGACGAAATCGGCGGGCGGCGTGACGGGGATGTTGGATCCGATCGGGATGACCCGGGGGCTGAGGTGCTGGAGGCGCGCCGCGTCGGCCTCGTTCGTGACCACCAGCGCATCGGCGTCCCGCGCCAGGCGATCGTTGACCCAGCGACGAAGCGAGCCGGCTTTAGGAAAGAGGTAGGGGACGAGCAGATCGTGAAAGGTCACCGCGAGCCGTGGCCGGCCGGGAAGCGAGCGCAGGCGCCAGGGCAGCAAGTTGATACCTGGCTGCATCGCGTAGGCCCCCGTCTGGTACTGGATGTGCAACCAATGGGGGCGCAAGTGGTCGAGGGCCGCGATCACTGCCGGCCAGGCGCGGTGCGACCAGTCGAGGCTGCGCGGCGGCCCGCTCAGCGCGACAGCCTGGGCGGGACCGGTCGGAGTCGCGGCCTGGTAGCAGCACATACGCCCCTGCTGGATGGTCAGCACGCTGACGAGGTGGCCCCGTGTGTGCAGGGCGGCAGCGAGGCAGGCGGTATAGTCGCCGATGCCGCCGGGCTGTGGCGGGTACTCGCCACTGAGCAAGGCGATGCGCATTGGCGCTAGGCCTGGCGCCCGATCAAGCGTGTTGCCAGCTCGCGCAACTGGGCCCGTGCGGCGGCGCTCGCCGGACCCTCACCAGGGCCGAGCTGGTCGAGCGCCGCGAAGGCGGCGGCGTGGTGCTCGGCGGCCACGGCGGCGCAGTAGGCACGCGAGCCCGCCGCATCAAGGATGGCGAGGGCGCTGCGCACCGCAGCATCGTCCATGTCACCCTGCGTATAGCAGCGGGCCAGGGCTTCACGGTCGGCGGCGGTGGCCAGGGCATGTACCACGGGCAGGCTCACCTTACGCCGGTAGAGGTCGGCCGCCCGGGGCTTGCCGGTGACCTCAGGCGCACCCCAGATGCCGAGGATATCGTCCTCGATCTGGAAGGCGAGGCCCACGCTGCGACCAAAGGCGGCGAGGGCAGCTACCGTTTCAGGGGCCGCACCGGCCGCTATGGCACCCAGTTCGCACGCCCCGGCGACGAGCGCCGCCGTCTTGCGAGCGATCATCGCCAGGTAGTCATCCGGAGTGATGCCAAGATCCCCCTCGAAACTGAGGTCGAGGTACTGGCCCTCACACACCTGCAGGATCACCTCATCGAAGCGCCGGAGCACGGCCAGGGTGCGGCTGGCGGGCAGGCCGGCGTCGGCCAGGCGATGGATGGCCAGATGGGCAATCACGAACATGCCATCGCCCGCATTGATCCCCTGGGCAAGGCCCCAGAGCGACCAGACGGTAGGCCGGCCGCGGCGGGTATCGCTGTTGTCCTCAATATCATCGTGGATGAGGGTGAAATCGTGGAGCAACTGGACACCGGCGGCGAGCGGCAGCGCGTGGTCCGGCTCACCGCCGGCAGCCTGGCAGGCGAGTAGCACCAGTTGGGGACGGATCAACTTGCCAGGATCGGACTCAGCCGGCTCGAGCTGGACATCGCGCCAGCCGAGGTGGTACTCCTGCATCTGGTAGAAGCGCGCAACGCGCGCCTCGGCGGCGGGAAAGGCATCGCGCATGGCCTGCTGGATCTGCCGGGCACTGTCAGGTTTTGTCATCGCTTTGTCATCTAAAGGGCTTACAACATGCGTTGTATGTAGTACGAGCATTTGTAGGACATTACTCGTTCCGATCGGCAGAAATGGCTGCGAGGCGAGGTGCTTCTGTAACCCTGGCGTAATCATTAAGCATTGTAGCACCAGAGGCCGGCTAGTACACTCCTACATATGTAAGGCGGTAGGAGCAGGGCCAACGTCCACCCCGATACGCCGTTGCCCCGGCAGCGCCAGCCTTCACTCGCAGCCCGCAACACCAAGAAGGAGTGTCGTGATGCCGATCAACTTGCGATTCCGCTTCAGCCCCGCAAAGGACGGCCTGGTCAAGGTGCTTGGCCCGCTCGAGACGGAGATCATGCAGATCCTGTGGAAGGAGGATCGCAGCACGGTGAAGAAGGTGCATCGGCGTCTGTCCCAGCAGCGTGAGATCGCCTATACTACGGTGATGACGACGATGAGCCGCCTTGCGGAGAAGGGGGTACTCAACCGTCAGCGTGAGGGGCTGGCCTACGTCTACTCGCCAGCCATCTCGGAGGCGGATTTCGTGCAACTGGTGGTACGCCAGGTGCTCGATGGTCTGCTCGACGACTACAGTGACACGGCCATCGACTACATGGTGGATTACCTGGCCCGCAACAACCCGGCCGAACTTCAGCGGCTGCAGAAGGCCATCCAGGCGCGCACCGGCGACGCATAGCCCTTCCGAGGCCCGGCTGTCGGCCTCCCCGCGGCCGACCTTCACTTTCCCTCCAGCGCGACGAACGGGAGTGCTCGCTCCCGAGACGCAGCCGCACCTGTCCCCCACTCCAAAACCCCGGCCCGCTGCTACGCAATTTCAGCCCACAGATCATAGTCGGTCGTCCGAGTGACACGCGCGGACACGATCGTCCCGACCGGCACCGTTCCCCAGACAAAGACCTGTCCATCGATCTCTGGCGCATCGCGGAACGAGCGCCCGACGGCGAGCGGCCGGCCATCATCGGTGGCGCCCTGGCCCTCGATCAGCACATCGATCGAGCGGCCGAGCCAGCGCGCGGAGCGGGCACGGGAGATCGTTTGCTGGCGTTGCATCAATGCGTGCCAGCGCTTCTCGATCACCTGAGGGCGCACCTGGTCGGGCAGGGTTGCGGCGGGGGTGCCAGGTTCCTGCGAATAGCGGAAGGCGCCAACCCGGTCGAACTGGACGGCCTCAAGGAAGGCCAGCAGCGCCTGGAACTCCTCACTTGTCTCGCCGGGAAAGCCAACGATGAAGGTCGAGCGCAGGGCAATGTCGGGCATAGCGGCGCGCAGATCGCGGATGAGTGCCAGGGTACGCTCGCTATCCGGGGGGCGTCGCATGCGGCGCAGCGTGGCCGGGTGCGCGTGCTGGAGCGGCATATCGAGGTACTTGACGATCTGCGGGCGAGTGGCCATGACCTCGATCAGGCGCTCGGAGATACCATGGGGATAGGCGTACATCAGACGCAGCCAGACGGTAGGTGGGAGCACCTGGCAGAGCTCATCGAGCAGCGTGGCAAGCCCGTCGGCGAGGTGCAGATCGCGCCCGTAGTCAGTGAGATGCTGGGCAACGAGCACGATCTCGCGGGCGCCGTGGGCGACGAGTTCCTGGGCCTCGCCGAGCACCGCCCCGACGGGCTTGGAGGCCATATCGCCCTTAAAGCTGGGGATAGTGCAGAACGCGCAGCGCAGGTTGCAGCCATCGGAGATCTTGAGATAAGTTGAAGGGGTAGCGCGGGTGCGCCGGATTGCCATGGTGCGCCAGTCGGCGTAACCAGTGAGTTGCGCGGCGCTATCCGGCGCGGGAGCGGCCGTTCCCGGGGTAAGCGGGATCAGCACCCGTTGCTGCGCTGCCGCGAGTGTGGGCTGACTGGCGACCAGGTCGCCGATGCGCATCCATTGCCGGGTCGAGAGCACGGCGTCCACGCCGGCCAGCGCCGCTACCTGGTCGCCGTGGGATTCGGCCATACAGCCGGCTGCAATGAGCCGCTGGCCATCGCGCTTGCGGGCGGCGAGGCCCGCGAGTACATCGAGCGTCTCGGCGCGGGCCGCAGCGATGAAGCTACAGGTATTGACGACAATCAGATCGGCATCTTCGGCGCTCGTGGCGGGGGTATGGCCCTCAGCGGCGAGGATGCCGTCCATGCCCTCGCTATCGACGGCATTTTTAGGACAGCCTAGCGTAACGATATGATATTTCATCTAACGGAAGTTGGTAAACTGGAGCGGCACGTCAAGCGTATCGGCTTTTTCCTTCAAGAAGCGGATCACGCTCTGGAGCTCGTCGCGGCTCTTTGAGCTCACACGGAGCGTATCACCCTGGATGCGCGGTTGGAGCTTCGGAAACTCGTCGCGGATCAGTTTCGCGATCTTTTTTGCCAGATCACTGTTGATCCCTCTGCGCAACGTAACAACCTGGCGCACGCGCCCGCCGGGGGCATCTTCGACCTTGCCATAGTCGAAGATCTTGAGCGAGAGTTGACGGCGGAGGGCCCTGGTTTCGAGCAGGTCGCGCACACTGCGCAGACTCAATTCGCTATCGGTGGTGATCACCAGTTCGGTCTTGCTCAGTTCGATCGTCGTCCCGCTGGCCTTGAGGTCATAGCGGGTCTGGATCTCACGCAGCGCCTGGTCTACGGCATTGACCAGTTCCTGGTGATCGAAGTCGGACACGATATCGAAGCTATTTTCAGCTGCCATAGGCGTCGTACTGATGATGGCGTCTATCAATTCGGCGGCCAGGACCAGTTGACGGGCTGGCCAGCGGCTTGACCAAGCGCACCCTGTTGGAGGCCATTGACCGTCAGTTGCACGTCGGGAGGGTTGCCGGCGCGAACGAAGACCCGGCGCTGGGCTTCAAAGACGATCTTCTCGCCGGCGCGCATGATGCCCTCGAAGGCAACGGCGCCGTCAGTCTGCACACGAACCCAGGAGTTCTCGTTGCCCCGGCTGTTGAGGATTGCGACTTCGAGCACGATCGGCGCGGAGGGCGTCGCGCTCAGCTCCGGGATGGCGGGTGTCTCGGCGACCGCGCCACCCGCGACCGGGGTCAGGGTGGTACCAACGGCTAGAGTCGTTGGCTGGCGGGTGGGCACACTGAGCGTAGGTGCAGCGCCGGCAGTGCTGGTAGGCAGGGGCGATGGCGGAGGCACCGAGGGCGTGGGCTGTGCCACAGCCACTGATCCAGTTGCCCGATCACCGATCCGCCCGACGGCATTGAGGGCGACATAGGCCAGACCAACGAGCGCCACCGTCACAAAGAAGACACCGAAGAAGCTGGGCAGGACGTAGGAGCGGGTACGCGGTGGATGGGTCGCCGGCACCACGCGGATCGGGTCAGTGCCGCCGCGCTCACGCCGATAGAGCTCGATCAATTCATCGGGCGGCAGGCCGAGGTACTGCGCATAGTTCCGGATGAAGCCGCGCACCACCACGTCACCGGGGAGGCGCTGGTAGGCGCCCTCTTCGAGCGCGGTGAGTGACGGTTGCAGGATCCGGGTGTCAGCCGAGGCCTGGGCGAGCGAGAGCCCCTGGCGCTCACGTGCCTGTCGCAGCCGCGCCCCTAACTCACTCATACTATTCGGTCCTCACCAACCGCTCAGCAGCGGGAGCGGGGTTGGCATCACAACTCAACGCACGCCGTCTGCGCTCGCCAGCGACTCGCTCGCGGTTGAGCAGCACGGTGGTTAAACATTGGTTATTACGGCGCAGCAGAGCGCGCCGTATTATACCATACTGAAGGTAGGCGATGCGCCCGGTACGGAGCGTTCTTATAATCAAGCGTGCGCGCTGATGTGCGTTGCCAGAAGCGCGAGGTGAAAGGTGAGGGCCAGCAGTAG
>DAOUBZ010000568.1:0-4837 GCA_034432515.1 Chloroflexaceae bacterium
CCGCGGTTCCGGTGGCGCAGCGTGCTACGAGTCCCATCGGGCCGTCGCTCACGCATCACGCGTCACCGGCATCAGTGAGACGACGCGCCGCCCCCACCGCCCCGGCTGCGGATCAAAGCGGCCGGGCAGCGCGGCGCCGCAGCCGGGGCAGCAGCCCTGCTGGTCGAGGTTCCAGCGGCCCAGGCGATACCAGTCCCGCTCGATCAGCAGCGTCCCGCACGTCGCGCAGCGGGTTGCCTCGCCAGTGGGGTTGCTGATGTTCCCCGTGTAGACAAAGCGCAGACCCGCCGCCAGCGCCTGTTCGCGCGCCCGGATCAGGGTCGCCGCCGGGGTCGGCGGCACATCGAGCAAGCGGTAGGCGGGGTGGAACGCGCTGAAGTGCAGCGGTACCTCCGGCCCGAGGTGCTCGACGAGCCAGGCGCACAGGCGCGCCACCTCATCGGGCGAGTCGTTGTGGCCGGGGATGAGCAGCGTCGTCACCTCAAGCCAGACCCGGGTCTCGTGGCGGATGTAGCGCAGCGTATCGAGGACGGGATCGAGCTCGGCGAGGCAGAGCTTGCGGTAGAACCGGCGCGTAAAGGCCTTGAGATCGATGTTGGCCGCGTCCATAGGCGCAAAGAAGGCCTGGCGCGCCGCCGGGCTGATATAGCCGGCCGACACGGCCACCGCCTGCAGGCCACGGGCATGGGCCGCCTCGGCGCAGTCAATGGCGTACTCGGCGAAGATCACCGGGTCATTGTAGGTGAAGGCGATGCTGCGACAGCCGGCTGCCACTGCCATGTCGGCCACTGCCTCGGGGCTGGCCCAGGCGCCCAGGCGATCCATCGACTGGGCCTTCGAGATATCCCAGTTCTGACAGAAGCGGCAGCCCAGGTTGCAGCCGGCGGTGCCGAAGGAGAGCACGGCGGTGCCCGGGTAGAAGTGGTAGAGCGGCTTCTTCTCGATCGGATCGATGCAGAAGCCCGAGGCCCGGCCATAGCTGGTGAGGGCGATCGCCCCGTCGCGGGCCTGGCGCACGAAGCAGAAACCCCGCTGGCCCTCGCGCAGCGTACAGCCACGTGGGCACAGATCACAGCGCACGCGCCCGTCGTCGGTCGGGTGCCACCATTCACCGACAATCACGCCCGGTTCGATGAAGGTTCGTGCTGGCATAGGCGTTCCTGACGTCCGCCTCCAGCGGTTGGTTATGAGGCGGCTGCGCCGCTCCAGGAGATGGTTAGCTGGTGGTGGCAACGGAGCCGCCACCACCAGCTAACCTGGGGTTTGGAGCTTGCCCCAGAGCCGTTGCATCAGCCCTGCGTGTCACCAGACCGGTGCCGCTAGTTCGCGCAGGTGGCGCGCGAAGTCGGCGACCGTCGGCTGGACGAGGCGCGCGAAGTCGGCGTAGGCCAGTTCCATCGTATCGGTGTGGGTGCCGGCCTGGAAGACGATGCGCGGCTGGGCCGCGAGCTCCGGGGCGACAACCACCGGCATACCGTACAGCTGGCCAAAGGGCGGCATCGCGCCGATCTCACAGTCGGGGAACATGCCGAGCAGCGTGGCCTCGTCGGCCAGGTGCACCTTGCGTGCCCCCAGCGCCTCGTAGAGCAGGGCCATATCGACCCGGTAGGTCGCCGGCAGGACCAGCATCGTCGGCTTCCCGTCGGCGATGACAACAACCACCTTGGCCATCATCAGCGCCGGGAGATGCTCGCTGGCGGCCACCTCCTGCGCCGTGAAGGCGGGCGGGTGATGCTGAATGCGAAACTCAACCTGCTGACCGCGTAGATACGCGGTAAGTGTGTCAAGACATGCCATGGTGCCACCTCCGGAGCTGTGCGCGCGAGTACGCAGCTATCACGACCGGCTTTCGGCCGGAACACTACCACGAGGCGCACCGCGGGACGGGCGGTCCAGGCTCCGGGGGAACATCAACATCACGGGGAGCAGCCGCGGCCCGCGTAGGCTGAGTATACGCCAGTGGCCCGCGCAATGGCGCAAAGAAGGCGCTACCCGGGGGGAAGATACCGCTACTGCGGTCCGTGCCGGTCCAATTCCAACACAACGCTAACACGGCATTAGTGTGCCGCAGATAGCTGCGTGTTACGATAGGCGCAGCGATTCAGGCGGAGAGGAGTGTCCTATGTCATTTAATACGAGCCGTTTTACACAGAAATCGGCTGAGGCGATCATCGCGGCGCAGAACAGCGCCGAGCGGAACGGCAACAGCGAGGTGCAGCCCGAGCACCTGCTCTACGCCCTGCTCGACCAGAGCGACGGCGTGGTGCCCCAGGTGCTTGCCAAGCTCAACCTGCCGGTTGGCGCGCTCAAGCAGCAGGCCAACACCGAGATCACCCGGCTGCCCCGCGTCAGCGGGGCCAACGTGCAGCCGCAGTACAGCTCGCGGCTGCGCACCGTCATCCTGCGCGCCCACGACGAACTGGCCCAGTTCGGCGACGAGTACGTCTCCACCGAGCACCTGCTGCTGGCCCTGCTCGATCACGCGGGCGGCGGCGCCGAGCGCATCCTTAAGCAGGCCGGGCTCAACCGCAATATGCTGCTCACTGCCCTGCGCGAAGTGCGCGGCGCCCAGCGTGTCACCAGCCCCAACCCCGAGGGCACCTATGCCGCGCTCGAGCAGTATGGCCGCGACCTGACCGAGCAGGCCCAGCGCAACAAACTCGACCCGGTGATCGGCCGTGATGAAGAGATCCGCCGCGTCATCCAGATCCTGAGCCGCCGCACCAAGAACAATCCGGTGCTGATCGGCGAGCCCGGCGTGGGCAAGACCGCGATCGTCGAGGGCCTGGCCCAGCGCATCGTGCGCGGCGATGTCCCCGAGTCGCTCAAGAACAAGCGGGTCGTCGCGCTCGACCTGGGCGCGCTGATCGCCGGCGCCAAGTACCGCGGCGAGTTCGAAGAGCGGCTCAAGGCCGTGCTCAAGGAGATCCAGGAGCGCGAGGATATCATCCTCTTTATCGACGAGTTGCACACCATGGTCGGCGCCGGTGCAGCTGAGGGCGCGATGGACGCCGGCAATATGCTCAAGCCGATGCTCGCCCGCGGCGAATTGCATATGGTTGGCGCCACCACCCTGGACGAGTATCGCAAGCATATCGAGAAGGACGCCGCCCTTGAGCGACGCTTCCAGCCGGTGCTGGTCGATCCGCCCAGCGTTGAGGATACGATCAGCATCCTGCGCGGGCTCAAGGAGCGCTATGAGACCCACCACGGCGTGCGCATCACCGATGCCGCCCTGGTGGCCGCCGCCGTGCTCTCCGACCGCTACATCTCCGACCGCTTCCTGCCCGACAAGGCGATCGACTTGATGGACGAGGCGGCCGCGCGGCTGCGCATGGAGATCACCTCCGATCCGCAGGAGCTCGACGACCTGAAGCGGCGCATGGTGCAACTGGAGATCGAGCGCGAGGCGCTCAAGAAAGAGACCGACCGAGCGAGCAAGGAGCGGCTGGAGAAGCTGGAGCAGGAACTGGCCAACCTGCGCGAGCAGCGCTCCGCGGTGGAGGCCCAGCTCCAGCGTGAGCGCCAGGTGCTTGAGCAGATCCAGGGCCTGAAGGAGCAGATCGAGCAGACCCGCGCGGCGATCGAGCAGGCCCAGCGCCAGTACGACTACAACAAGGCCGCCGAGCTGCAGTACGGCACCCTGGCCAGCCTCGAACGGCAGCTCCAGGAGGCCGAGTCGCGCCTCGACGGCAGTGGCGCGAGCATCCTGCGCCAGGAGGTGCGCGAGCAGGATATCGCCGAGATCATCTCGAAGTGGACCGGCGTACCGGTGAGCAAGCTGTTGGAGGGTGAGGTCGAGAAACTGATCCACATGGAGGAGCGGCTCCATCAGCGGGTAGTTGGCCAGGACGAGGCAGTGGCCGCTGTCGCCAACGCGGTGCGCCGCGCCCGCTCCGGTCTGCAGGACCCGAACCGGCCCCTCGGCTCGTTCCTGTTCCTCGGCCCGACCGGGGTAGGCAAGACCGAACTGGCCCGGGCACTGGCCGAGTTCCTCTTCGACGACGAGCAGGCCATGGTCCGCATCGACATGTCGGAGTACATGGAGAAGCACACCGTGGCCCGGCTGATCGGCGCGCCCCCCGGTTACATCGGCTACGAGGAGGGCGGCCAGCTCACCGAGGCCGTGCGCCGCAAGCCTTACAGCGTCATCCTCTTCGACGAGGTCGAAAAGGCTCACCCGGACGTCTTCAACGTGCTGCTGCAGGTGCTCGACGACGGGCGCCTCACCGACGGCCAGGGCCACGTGGTCAGCTTCAAGAACACGGTCGTGATCATGACCAGCAACATCGGCTCGTCGATGATCCAGGAGTTGACCCAGGAGGGAGCCAGCGAGGAGACGATCCGCGCGGCGGTGCTGAACGAACTGCGCGCCGAGCTGCGCCCCGAGTTCCTGAACCGCATCGACGAGGTGATCGTCTTCCATCCGCTCAGCCGCGACCAGATCAGACGGATCGTCGAGATCCAGCTCGGGCGGCTGCGCAAGCTGCTGGCCGATCGCAAGATCAACCTGGAGCTTACCGAGGCGGCGCGCGCCCAGCTCGCCCGCGAAGGCTACGACCCCGTCTACGGCGCCCGGCCGCTCAAGCGGGCCATTCAGCAGCGCCTGCAGAACCCGCTGGCCCTCGAGTTGCTGCAAGGGCGCTTCCGCGAAGGCGACACCGTGCTGGTCGACGTGGGCCCGGAGGGCTTCAGCTTCCGGCAGGGCTGATACAACACCCCGGGGCAAACCCCGGCGCCCCTCTCAGGGGTAGGGTTTTGGGAGTTGCGCCCCCAGGCCCCACATACCCCACCCCCCTACCCCCTCCCGGCCGGGAGAGGCCTGCCCTGAGCGTAG
>DAOUBZ010000569.1:0-1817 GCA_034432515.1 Chloroflexaceae bacterium
TAGGGGGGTGGGGTATGTGGGGCCTGGGGGCGCAACTCCCGAAAAACCTACCCCTGGTAGCGTGACCGCCCGCCCCGTGGCCGCCCCACCCGCCCCGTGGCGCCCGGCACCACCGTGGCCGCCCACGGATGCCTCGCCGCCCACGATGATGTGGAGTTGCGCCTGCCTGTCCCATAACCGGATGGCGCCGTCGAACAATCAATGAGGATAAGCTTTTTGAAGCCCTCTGCGCCCCACCGCGCCCGCTGCGGTACGTGCGTGTTCAGCATATGTGAACACCGCGGTGGTTCACTGCGTGACCGGCAGCTAGGCTCGGACGGGCTTCGCCCAGCCGAAAGCCTCGTTCCGGCGCGCGCTACGCCTCGCTCGGCGTCTGCTCCGTGGCACGGGCGCGGATCACCGCCGCAATCACCGGGTTCACCTCCCAGTGAGCCTCCAGGTAGTCCAGGATGGCCAGCGCCGACTCGGCGCTGCGCTCGTAGCCCTGCACAAACTGCGGCAGCAGCGGCGCCAACGCGGGGTAGCGCAACTCGATGCGCCGCTCGGCGGCAAAGGGGTCGGCACTGGCCTGGCCCGTCGGGTCCAGCTGAGCTGCCAGGGCCAGCACCCGATCGACGGCGTACTGCTGGATGAAACGCGCCGCCGAAAGCTGCTCGCCGCGCCGAAGTCGTCCGAGCCCGACATACAGGTTCGTCAGCGCCTCGCCGAGGTGCCAGGCGACTGCGGGCGACTCCGCGGGCGCGGCCGAGGTCGGCAGCCTCAGAGCGGCCCCCGCGCGCTCCCAGATCAGGCAAGCACCGCTGGCGGCTGCGCCCTGCAGCTCGGCCCGGCTGAAGACGGCGAACTCGCAGAACACCCCGTCGGCGTAGAGCAGCTTGTAGCCGTCCACGGTATTACGCGTGGCGTAGGCGATCGGGCAGGGCGCCGCAAGCCAGCTCAGGTCGTCGAGATAGTGAGCCTTGGCGTGGTCCTCAACCACGGCAAAGAAGTCGAGGTCCGAGTACTCGTCGAGCCGGTCGCGGTGGAGACCAACCGAGCCGAGACCGACCAGGCCGAGGGCGTCGGGGCGCTGCGCGAGACTGGCTGCGATCGCGTCGAGTCGGGCGAGCAGTGTTGCTGGCGGAACGGTTGCACGCACGATGGCGGCTCCTTTTACGTATGCCATACCAAATCCGGATAAAGCGTTGCGCATCGAACTGGCCCCGCTCCGCAGCATGAAGCGGACCGTGCGGCTCGTCACTCATCAATTATCACTCGTCACTGGTATCACGCACCAACCCGAGCGGAGCGGCCAGTGGGCGCTCGCAGCAGCAGCCGGGCGGCAACACGGAGCCAATCCATCCGTGGCGTCGTCTCTACCCGGCAGTGGCAGCATCTCGTCACCGCGGCCGGGTGTGGGCAAGAACGTCACGCTCAGTCACTCAGGCCGTCACCACGTGCGACTAACACCTTCCACGCCTCGGCAAACCGGGCCGCGGGCGCCCCATCGACAAGGTCATGGTCGAAACTCATCGTCACACTCAGGTACTCACGAATCTCGATCCGCCCCTCGACGACACCGGGCTGCTCCGCGATACCGCCCAGGGTCAACTGGAGGGTGTGGTTGGGCACGGGAACACCCCAGAACCCCCCGCTGCCGAACATCCCGATCGACGAGAGCGCCACCGTGCCGAAATATTCCTTCAGCAACTGGGGATTCTTGAACAGCACGAGGTAAAACAGCTGTCGCACGACCCAGGGCAGGTGCACAAAGCCGCGCAGAAACTGCGCCTCTCGGCTCTGCTCCGGCGCGGACTGAAACGCGCGCAACTCGCGGT
>DAOUBZ010000570.1:0-2129 GCA_034432515.1 Chloroflexaceae bacterium
TTTTGGCGGATGGCGTCCTGATGCGCTGCTTGCCCTCACCCCCCTGCCCCTCTCTCCCGGCCTGGGAGAGGCCTGCCCTGAGCGTAGCCGAAGGGGGGCAAGGGGGTGAGGGCAAGCAGCGCATCAGGACGCCATCCGCCAAAAAACCTACCCCTGAGAGACACCCCGCCGAGGGAGGTGGACGTTGCCTCAGCCCTGACAGGGTGCCGCTACCTGGCCGCGAGGGCCTGCGCCTCGGCGGCGGACAGCCCGAAGAGGGTGGCTGCCTGGGCGTCGATCGCCTGCTCGAGCTCGACCAGGCGCGCCGATGCCTCGGCATGGGTCGCCTGCTGGTCGGCGTGGATCTCGGCCCAGGTCGGGCGGTAACGCGGGGGCAGGTCGTTGCGCAGTTCGGCGTTGATCGCCGCGACGAGCTCGGCGAAGCTGAGCTCCCACCAGCGGCGCAGTCGCGGTCCCGGGGGCACGCCAGGCGGCCCGAAGTCGGCGACGAGCCGCTTGATCACCGCCTGCTCCAGGGCGGCCCGCTGGGCGGCGAGGTTGGCCGCGCTGAGCGCCAGCCCGGCCAGGCTTGCCCGGGCCGGACCTGGCGCGTCGGGGATGGGGAAGCGCGCAACCTCGCCCTCGGCTAGCAGTAGTCGCCCGACCGCCGAGGCCATCAGCGCGAGCCAGTACGGCTCGGCGCCCGCGATGACGGTGGCTGGGCCGCCCACCAGCGCCTGAGTCTCGTCCCAGGCAACGTGCTGGCCGGCCACGATGAGCCGTGGTGGCGCCGCTGGCTGCTCGGCGCCGTCGGGGAGCGCCCACCAGGGCTGGACCGCAGTGGGGAGGGCGGCGGGCGCCGGCAGCGCCGCGAGTTGGCGGGCGAGGTTGGGGTGGTGCTGCGCCAGATCCACGGCCCGCGCCGCCGGCACGGCGATGATCCAGCGCCCCGACGCCGCCACGTGCCAGGGTGCTACATCGGCGGCGTCGATCAGCGGGCGGATGAGCGGCGCGACAGCTGGCTCAAAGATCACCAGCCGGTCGCGCTCGGCGCGCTCGATGCCGAGCGCGCGGGCGAGCTTCGCCGCCAGGGCCGGGCCGCTGCGCTCGGGCGCGAGGTTAGCCAGCGGTGGACCGGCGCGGCGCAGCCGGTCACCGATCGGTTTGGAGAAGCGATTCGCCATTGGGAAACAGTCAGTTGAAGCGTATGCTAGAATACGATATGGGTGCCCGCACTGGCAGGTCGCACGCCACGCATGTTGAGATCGCTCATCAATCAGCGCCTCGGACGCTATTATATCAAGGAGTTGCTGGGCCGAGGCGGGATGGCGGCCGTCTATCGTGCCGCCGACACTGTTCTGCAGCGCGATGTGGCGCTCAAGGTCCTCTATCTGCAGTTCAGCGACGACGCCGCGTTGCTCCAACGCTTTACCCGTGAGGCAGTAACCGCAGCTTCACTCGAGCACCCGCACATTGTGCCAGTCTACGATGTCGGCGAGCACGAGGGTATGGCGTATATTGCCATGAAGCTGCTCACTGGCCGCACGCTGCAGGACCGGCTGCAGGAGGCCGGCACGCTCAGCCTCGATGAACTGCTGGAGGTGCTCGAGCCGGTTGCCTCGGCGCTGGACTATGCCCACGAGCGGGGGGTGGTCCACCGTGACATCAAGCCCGGCAACATTTTCCTCAGCGATGACCCCGACGGTCCCCGTGTTCTGCTGACCGATTTCGGGATCGCCAAGCAACTGGATACGCCCGGGCTCACCACGACCGGGGCGCTGATCGGCACGCCCGACTACATGCCCCCCGAGCAGATTGCGGGGCAGGCGGTCGGCCCGCAGAGCGATGTCTATGCGCTGGGCATGCTGGCCTACCGCGCGCTGACCGGGCAGCGGGCCTTCACGGGCAGCACGCAGGATATCCTGCTTGGCCACCTCTACGGGCAGCCTGTGCCACCTACGCAGCTGAACCCGGCCCTACCGGCCGGCATCGATGCGGTGTTCACCCAGGCTACCGCCCGCGACCCGGCCGCGCGCTATCCCCGTGCCAGCGCATTTGTGGCGGCGTTGCGCCAGGTGGCCCGCGGCGCCACGGCCCCCACGCTGGTCGGCACCACGCCCGGCGCCGCCGCTCCGCCCGCACGCCCACCC
>DAOUBZ010000571.1:0-3642 GCA_034432515.1 Chloroflexaceae bacterium
GGCGGCGGCGCCAGCGGCGCCCAGGTCGGCAGGCTCTTCCTTCGGTAGCCGGAAGTCGCTGGCAAAGCGTTCGGGCGCGGGGCCTTCGTCCTCACGCAGCGCGACATCGTCATTCGAGAAGTAGTCGCTCAGCGCAAGCTCCTCGTCGGAAACAGGGGGCAGCGGCTCGGGCTCCTGCGGCGGGCGCACCGCTGCCTGTTGGCGGAGCCGGCCGAAGATGCTGCCGGTTGCTGGCGCCTCAGCCTCGGCCTGACCGGTCGCTTCAAGCGCCGGCTCCTCGGCTGGCGACACCGCGGCGAGCGCCTCGTCGAGCGAGAACGTCCGCCCTACGGAGGGCGCCTCAGCGCCCGGCTCCTCGTCTAGCGGGCCGAGATCGAGATCGTCGAGCGAGAACGGCTCGAGGTCGCCCAGGTCGACATCGGCTTCGCTCACCAGCCCTGACGGCTCGCTGCCGAACCCCTCGGGCGCGAGGCCACTGGCCGCCTCGAGCTGCGCGATCTCCTCGGGTGAGAGCCCCAACTCCTCCAGCGAGAACGGGGTCAACTCCGGCTCAGCGGCCAGCTCTGCCTCCAGGGCGGCGCCAGCTTCAACCGGGCCGGCACCGAGCATCGACAACTCCTCGGCCGAAAGATCGAGCTCAGCGAGCGCAAGCGGTTCGGGCTCAGGCTCGGGCTCGGCCAGCGTGGCGGGAAGTGCCACCTCCGGCAACACGGGCGCGGGCTCAGCCTGCAGCTGGGCAATCTCCTCCTCGCTGAGGCCAAGTTCGGCCAGCGACAACGGCGCGAGCTCGGGTTCCTCAGGCTGGCTGGGAGCGGCAGCGGTGGTTGGACGCGGCTCCGTAGCGAGATCCTCGAAGGCGAAGGGGGTAATCCCGCTGCTCTCATCGAGATCGCCGCCGACATCGGCGGGGATGGGCGGAGTATCGATCGCGAGCAGGCTGGCGAGCAGATCGTCATCGTCGGCACTGCCATTGGTAGCGGGGGCAGTGCGCGGGGCGGCAGGCGGCGCTTCGGCGCTGAGCCAGGCCGGCGCGGAGCGCTCGTCCTCCTCGGCGGCAGAAACTGCGGCGGAGGTGGCGGCAACAACAGCAGGCGGCGTCGCGCGCGCCTGGGCAGCTTCGGCAGCCCGGCGTTCGGCCCAGGCGGCCTCGTCCCAGGCGGGAATCTCGAGCTCCGGGCCCGGCTGGTCGGGGAGCGTCTCGAACATCGCGCGGGCCACGTGCTGATAGGGATCGAGCTGCTGGGCCCGGCGCCAGTACTGGTCGCCGTGCTCATCGCCAGCGGCGAGCTTGATATAGCCGAGCAGCAGATTGGCCTTCAGCATCTCAGGGCGCAGGGTCAGGATCTCACTGCAGACATCGACCGCCTGCTGTTCCTGGCCATCACGCCAGAGGCACTCGGCCAGGCCCACGCGCGCATCGAAGCGCTCGGGCTGCTCCTCGATGACGCCACGGAACTCCTGGATGGCCTGGGGCAACATATGGCCCTTGGCATAGAGACGCGCCAGCCCCGGGCGGCTCAGGCGCAGCGTCGCGCCCTCGCTCCCCCAGATATCGGTATAGAGGCGCAGGAGCTGGCTGCGCAGCTCGGGCATATCGGGGCGCACCTCGAGCGCCTGCTCGAACTCGGCAACGGCGTTATCGAGTTTCCCCTGGCGCTCGTAGGTAATGCCGAGCCCAACATGGGCCGGGATGTTCTCCGGGTCGGCGTGCAGCACCCGGCCGAAGGCCAGCTCTGCCTGCTCAAACTGGCGACCAGCGAGATAGGCCTCGCCAAGGATGCGCTGGGCCTCGAGATTCTCCGGGAAATAGGCCAGAACGTGCTGGGCCACACCGATGGCCTGCTCAACTTTGTTGGCCTCGAGGTAGCTGCGGGCCTGGTCATATGCGGCTTGCAGGCTCATCATAGCCATGCTGACGCCTCCTGCTATCCGTTGCAGAGCGGTGGGGAAAGGGGAAGGTTCAAAGTGGTAGGAGCATTGCGTCGAGGGCGCACGAATCCCTCAAACATAATGTGTCAAGTATACGGCGATTCGCGCGCCGGTGTCAAGATGAGGCATCGACTTTTGCTGCACGCAGGCGCTCAGAAACGGGGCAAAACCATTTACTCGGATGGATCGTAACCGGCGATCGCTGTGGCAAGCCTAGCACCAGCCCGCGACCACGCCATTACCACCGTGGAACAGACGATAACATGCGCGACAGGCGCAGCACGCCATTGTGCCACGCCTGTCACCGCGCTGGTCGGGGCGACTGGATTTGAACCAGCGACCTCCTGAACCCCATTCAGGTGCGCTACCGGTCTGCGCTACGCCCCGTTCGCGCGACGATTATAGCGCCTGGGGAGGCATGAGTCAAATCATGGCGCCGAGTCATCACGCCAGATCATCGAGGCAAAGGTGCCGAGCACCGCGCCGAAGAAGAGCGCGCCACCACCCCAGGCCAACGCCGCGCGCAGCAAGAACGGGATCCAGAAGCCTGGACCGGCGCCGGCAGGGATCTCGCCGAGGGCGAGGGCGATCATCGTATTGAACAGGCTGCCGACCAGGATGGCAAAGACGGCGAGGCTCAGCGCGCCGCGGATCGCCCAGCGGATGCGCCGGCGCAGGGTTGGATCGAGGGGGGCGTTGGCAGACATCAGGACCTCTGCTGAACCAGTGCTGTCGAGCCAGCCAGGGGCAACTCGATCACGAAGCAGGCCCCGGCCGGCGTCTGCTCATCGAGAAAGGCACGGCCACCATGGGCGAGGGCGATCTCGCGCACGAGGGGTAGCCCGAGGCCGGCGCTCCCGGCGGTAGCGGGATCCGTGCTACGCACGCCGCGCTCCCAGATGTGCGCGCGCAGCGCGAGCGGCACACCCGGCCCGGCATCCTGCACCGCCAGCCGGGCGCAGCCCGCCGCCCGGCCCAGCACGATGCGCACACTTCTGCCCGCCGGCGAGACCCGCAGCGCGTTATCGGCCAGGTTGAGCAGGGCCTGCTTCAGCCGGTCGCGATCGCCCTCCACCAGCATCGGGCCAGCGCTCTCGGTCTGCACACTCACCCCGGCACGACGGGCGCGACCCTCAAGCAGCGCGCCGACCTCGGCCACCAGGGCCACGAGATCGACCGGGCGGCGCACGGTGAGGGTTAGCCGCCCATCATCGGGGGGGCGCAGCAACTCGTCGACCAGGCGCGTCAGGCGCGCCGCCTCCGTTTCGAGCACGGCAAGCGCCGGGCGCTGCGTGGCAGGCACCGTATCGCTCAGGTTCTCCAGGGTCGCGCTGATTGCCGTGAGCGGGGTACGCAACTCGTGGGAGACCCCGCGGTAAAAACGGGCACGGGCCTGTTCCAGTTCGTCGATGCGCGCCTGATAGGCGCGCAGACCGGCATCGAGGCGGTCCAGGCTAGCCTCAAGGGCGGCGATCTCATTGCGCAGCGCGGGGGCGCCGCCCTGGCCAGCGGTGATTTCGGGGGGGGTGTAGCGCGCGGCGAGCGCGGTGGCCCGCCGGGCCTGGGCGCTGATCGGGCGGGCCAGCGAGCGCGCGACCAGCACACTCACCACGGATACGACCGCAGCGGCGACGAGCGCCGCCTGGACGGCGAGGCGCCGCAGAGCGGCGAGCAGGCGCGCATCGACGAACTGGAACAGGCCCGTGCCCGTTT
>DAOUBZ010000572.1:0-2907 GCA_034432515.1 Chloroflexaceae bacterium
GCCCCCGTCTACCGAGGTGCAGCGAGCTCCTCTCACAAGGCCTCCTGCCGCTTCCGAAAGCCATGAACGCCATGTGTTAGTTACTCAGCTAACGGCGGCGCGCGGGCCTGCTGAAACGTAGGGCAACCACCGGCCCGCGGCGCCGCAACTAGCATACTGCCTACTCCTGTCCGTGGTTTGACACATGGCTAAAACTTCATATGCCGAACATAAGGGAGCCTTCATCCAGGCGCCCGTACCGGCGGCTTGCGGGGCCGATTGTATCGTAATCTCGCCGTAATGTGGGCCTGTATTTTCTGGCGATATGTTTCTATGATGCCGAATATCAGCCATCTATCTAGTTGGTTTGGGGCACAAAGGGTTGACAGTTTGCCGCCTGCTGAGCCACACTGCGTGGCTGCCACCCCGGATGAACAGAATGTCACCTTTGCCGCGGGAGGGCCTTTTGGCGTCGGGGCTGATGCAATGCTGCCGCTGACGAATTGGCCGGGCGTCACGTCGCACCTCGCACCGTCCTCGACAGGCGGCCCGCACGGCAGGGTATGGTACACTGGCGCCGATGGCTACCCGCACTGCTCGCCGTTATGCCGCGCCGCTCGTCGTCGCTGTGCTGTTCGCCGTGGCCCTGCTGCTGCGCTGCTGGGCGCTGGGCTGGGGGCTGCCTTACGTCGAGCACCCCGACGAGCCGGCGGTGCTCGAGCCGGCCATACGGATGGTGCAGCGCGGCGACCCTAACCCCGGCACCTTCCTCTATCCCTCGCTGCACTACTACATGCTGGCACCGATCGTCCGCCTCTACGGCGCCTGGGGCATCGCCCAGGGGCGCTACGGCTCGCTGGCCGATCTGCCAGCCAAGACCTATCTCTTCACCACGGCGCCCGAGCTCTACCGCTGGAGCCGGGCGCTCACGGCGCTGCTCGGCGCACTCAGCGTGGGCACACTCTACCTGCTCGCCCGGCGGATGTTCGACGGGCGGGTGGCCCTGCTCGCTGCGCAGGCCCTGGCCCTGAGTGCCTACCACGTGCAGCATAGCCACTACATCACCACCGATGTGCCAACCGGCCTCTGGGTGAGCCTGACGTTGCTCGGGGCCTGGGGCGTCGCGCGGCAGGGGCGCTGGCGCGACTACCTGCTGGCTGCGGTGGCCACGGGCCTCGCCGCCGGGACGAAGTACAACGCGGGGGTAGTGGGCCTGGCCCTGGCCGTGGCCGCAGCGATCTTCGTCCTCGACAGCTGGCGCGCGGCCGGTCCGGCCGCCGCCAGGCAGGGGGGTGACGAAACGTCTGGCACGCGAGCCCCCGCCCGGCGGCTCAAGCCGCGGGCTACGGGCTCCGAAACCGGCCTGCGCCGGCTCCAGCAGGCTGCCGCGGCAGCCTTTGCAACCGTAGCCGGAGCCTTCAGGCTGCCGGCGGCCCGGCAGGCGCCAGCGGTTGCAGGGACATACGTCACACCCGCCGGGCGGCTGGCCATGACGCACGCGGGGCGGCTGCTGGCCGCCGCGCTGCTGGCCGTGGCCGTCTTTCTGCTGACCACGCCCTTCGCGCTGCTCGACTTCCCGGCCTTCCGCCGGGGTATGCTGATCAACGCCGATCACTACGCCAGCGGGAGCCACGGTGATTTCATCGGTCGCTGGCGACTCGATGGCTACCTGGCCTTCTTCTGGCGCGATGGGCTGACGGCGCCGGGCGACCTGCTGCTGCTGGCCGGTCTGCCGCTGCTGGTCCGCCGCGCGCCGCGCCAGCTCGCCATCCTGGGCACGGCTGTGCTGGTCAGCACCGGCCTGCTGCTGACCCAGGCCGTCAACTTCACGCGCAATACGCTGCCGGTCTTTCCACCGCTGTTCCTGCTGACGGCGGCGGCCACGCTCTACCTGGCCGAGTGGCTCGGCGCGCAACTGGCCCGCTTCAGCGGCGTGCGCGGGCCGCAGATCATCGACCTGCGGCCCGGTGGCGCCCCTTCGACCGCCGAGCTGCACCGCGCCGCGGTGGCGCGGCGGGCCGGCGCGCTGGCCAGCGTCCTGCTGGCAGCCCTGCTGCTGGCACCGCAGCTCTTCGGCACCACCTGGCTGCTGCGCTACTGGAGCCGGCCCCACACCCTGGTCGCCGCCGCGGAGACACTGCGCGCCCAGCCCCGGGGCATGCTCGCCGCCGTCGAGGCCCACCCTGTGCAGTGGGCCGGCGACCCGGCGGTCACACCACTACGCTGGCTCGGCACCTACCCGCCCGACTGGTACCGCGCCCGCGGCTACCGCTACCTGCTGGTCAACCACGAACGCTACGACCCCGCCGACCAGGCGGCCTACGAGCGCCTCTTCGCCGGGGCCACGGTGCTCCTGGCCCTGCCCGATCGCTCGCTGGGCCTGCAGCCGGGGCCCGGTGGCACCCTGCTCGACCTGGGCGAGCACGCCGAGCTGATACCCTTCGTGCGTCGCCCGGCCCGCTTCGGCGACAGTGTGGCGCTGCTCGGCTACGAACTGGCCCCCGGCGAGCCGCGCAGCCGCATCACGCCCCTGGAGGGCGCCGACGCCCACGAGCTCGCGCCCGGCGCCCCGCTGCAGACCAACCTCTACTGGCGCGCCCTGGCCCCCATGGCCCGCGACTACAGCCTCTTTGTCCACGTCTATGACGCGGCCGGCCAGCGCGTGGCCCAGCGCGACCTGCCGCTGCGCTACGGCGACTACCCGACCAGCCGCTGGCAGCCGGGCGAACTGGTGATCGACCGGGCCGACATGCCCCTGCCCGCGCTCCCACCCGGCGCCTACCGGCTCCTGATCGGCCTCTACGACGCCGAAACGGGCGCGCCCCTCCCCACGGAGGACGGCGCGCCCGTTGAACTTACCACGCTCACGGTGCGTTCGTAATGACGATGGTGTTCGGGTCTGGCCGAAGCATTGGCTGCGCCAATGCT
>DAOUBZ010000573.1:0-4372 GCA_034432515.1 Chloroflexaceae bacterium
GCCCCGCTGCAGGGGCCGCGCCTGCCGCTCGAACGCGCCGACGAGGCCTACCGCCTGGTTGACGCGGGCGCGGCGGTGCAGGTGGTGTTGACGTATGACGGGGTGATGGAGTGATAGGGTGGTGCGGGGAACCAATGTTACCCGCACCCGAGGAGACCAGCTATGTACGAGGTCGGCGTTTCCGCGCAGTTCGAGGCGGCGCACCGCCTGGTCGGCGACTTTGGCCCGGCCACGCGGATGCATGGCCATACCTATCGGCTGGAGGTCGCCGTATTCGGGCCAGAGCTGCGCCCCGACGGGACGCTCTTCGACATCGCGGCGCTCCAGGACGCGGTGCAGGCCCTGGTGGGCGCGTTGCACTACCGCGACCTGGGCGAGGTGCCGGGGTTGGCGGAGGTGAACACTACCGCCGAGAACGTGGCCCGCTTCTGCTGGCAACGGCTGGCCGGCGGGCTAGGCGGCCTGGGGCTGGCGCGCCTCACCGTACGCATCTGGGAGAACCCCGGCACGTACGCCGCCTACGCGGCCGCCCTGTAACGTGCCGTTGCCGATGCATATCGCCTTTCTGACGGTGGGTGACCCGGCGCGGTTGACCGGCGGCTACCTCTACCATCGTGAGGTGTTTGCTCGCCTGCGCGCCCGCGGCATACGCGTGACCGAGATCGTCGCCTCCGGCGCGGACCTGGCCGCGCAGCTGGCGGCCGCACCGGAACTGGGCGCGCGCTTCGACCCGGCGCCCTTCGATGTGGTGGTCGTCGACGCGCTGGCTTGCGCCGTCTGCGCGCCCTGGCTGGACGGGTGGCGAGCGCAGCGGCCGCTAGTGGCCATGGTCCACGAGTTGCCGAGTGTGGCCGCCGGCGAGGCTTCGGGACACGGCGCCTGCCCTGCACAGTCTCACAGCTCCACAGCTCTACACCTCCACACCTCCACACCTCCACCGCCCCCCTGGGAAGCCCCGCTGTTGCGCGCTGACCGGCTGATCGTCGTGAGCGAGGACGGCGCACACATCCTGGTCGAACGGGGCGTGGCGCGGGAGCGGATCGTTGTCGCCTCGGGGGGCTGCGATCGGCTGCCCCTTCGTCCCAGGGAACCGCCTGCCGGCCCCCCGTGGTCGGCGCTATGTGTGGCGCAGTGGATCCCGCGCAAAGGTGTGCTGGAGCTGGTGCGTGCCTGGCGCCGCGTCGTGCGCCCGGGCTGGCGGCTGGAGCTGGTCGGTGAGCCGGATGCCGACGCAGCCTATGGGGCGGCGGTACATGCCGCGCTGGCTGCCGCAGTACCGGGCAGTATCGTGGCGCACGGCGCGCTGAGCGACGAGGCACTTGCCGACGTCTATGCGCGCGCCGCCTTCTTCGCGCTGCCCTCGCGCTACGAAGGCTACGGCCTGGTGTTCGCTGAGGCGCTGACCGCCGGGCTGCCGGTGGTCGCCTGCGCAGTGGGGCCGCTACCGGCGCTGATCGGCACCGACGCGGGGTGCCTGGTGCCCCCGAACGACAACGCCGCCCTCGATGCGGCGCTGACGCGCCTGATGGACGACGCGGCCATGCGCGTGCGCATGGCCGTGGCGGCGCGCACGCGGGCTGCCGCCCTGCCCACCTGGGAGCACTGCACCGCCGCGTTCCTCCGCGCCCTGATGAAGCGTTAGGCATGTTTCAGAAGCGGCCGGTCCTGCTTGACAGTCGTAGCGAGGATGCGTGACGCGATGGGGTGACACGATCGCGTCCTCGCGTCCTCGCGAACCGTCCAGCGGGTTTGAACCATGCCTTGAACCCGGGTTGGGCAGCGCAGCACCCTACCGCCGGTGCCAGAGGTAGACCGGGGCCGGGCCGAGGGTGAGCCGCAGCCGTCCGTCCTGGGCATTGAGCACGTTCTCGACACCGCTACGGTCAATCAGGCGCCCTGTGTCGGCCCGTGTGGCCAGTGTGACCCGCGCGCCCGGCGGTGACCAGAGGATGTCCAGCGCCTCGCCGCCACGCTCCAGCCGCAGGTCGTAGATCTCGTGGCCGCTGATGACGCTCAGGTCGTCGATCCAGATCGTGCCCGCGCCGACAAACTCGTCCACGATGTCATCAAGCACGATCGCCTGCAGTGCCGCCGGAAAGTCTACCCGCCGGTTGCCGCCCGGCACGATCACGTTGCCCGGCTCGACTTCGCCGCCGATCGGTGTCTGCAGAAAGTGCCAGCCCGCCGCGCCGACGGGGCCGAGCACAAATTGCAGCACCTCGCCCTCCGCGTCGCGGATCCAGACCTTGAGCCCGTGGGTGCTGCCGTCACCGTAGACCCACGCACCGATGGCGTAGGGCCTGCCCGCCAGCGGGATGGGCTGCTCGCACTCGAAGGCGACGTAGTCGTTCTGGCGCGTGGTGAAGCTGTAGTTTAGCTCGGCGGCCCCGACCCCGCTGTAGGAGCGCGCGCTCGATCGCAGCGTGCCATTCGGCTGGCTCACCCGGCGCCATCCCTGGACGCTCTCGAAATCGACCAGCACCTGCCGCTCGAAGAGGTCGCGCCGTTCAACATAGGTGGCGCCGGCGACCTGCTGGTTCAGCGTACGCAGCGCCTCGAAGGCCGGCTTGCGCGCGCTGTAGTCGCTGCGTCCCCTCCCCACGCGCACCAGCCCGTAGGGGTTGCCCGGGTCGTCCTTGAAGCTGTACCAGAAGATGCGTTCGACCCCCGCCTCCCAGAGCATCAGCATCGCGCGCAGCAGGTAGCTCGCCTGCAACTGCTCGTCGGTGCGCCCCGTTGCGTCGCGGTCGCCCGGGCCACTGGCCCAGCCGAGCTCGGTGACCCAGATCGGTTTCGCGCCGTACTGCTGCGCCAGGACACGGACCCCATGGGTCGCGGCGGCCAGGTTGCCGTCCTCCGGCCCGTAGGGGTCAACATAGGGGTGAATCGCGATGATGTCGAAGCTGTCCCAGGCGCCATGCTCGGCCACGGCGCGCAGAAAGGTTGTGTCGAACGGGTTGATGCCGCCGATCAGGATCTGCGCCTCGGGGTCGATCGCGCGGATCACGGCCGCGGTGCGGATGAGCAGGTCGGCGTAGGCGGCAGGGTCCGGATTGGGGCGCCAGAAGATCGCGTGGTCCGGCTCGTTCCAGATCTCCCAATGTTTGACATAACGATGATAACGGGTGACAACGCCGCGGGCGTATTCTACAAACGCGGCCGTGTCGGGTGGGTAGTATGAGACATCGTTGGGCACGTCGCCGCGGTGGGTCGTGGCCCAGCCCACCGATGGCCCAAGCACGCCCAGGACATTGATCCCGCGGCTCAGCAGCGCCCGCAACGCTGCGTCGCTGAAGGTCCAGTCCCACATGTCGGGGCGGGGTTGCACCCGGTGCCAGTGGATGTCTTCACGCACCCAGTTGACGCCGAGCTCGCTGACCAGCGCCGCCGGAACATCCATCGAGGTAGGGTCGGGGTAGCGCGTGGCCAGGTGCGAGTTGAGCCCGAACGAGGGCGGGGTGGCCGGGATGCTCACCGGCGCGAGGGCCGGCGTGGCCTGCAGCGGCAGCGGCGCTGTGGCCGTGCTGAGCACAAGCAGCGCCAGCAGCACGGGCAGCATGCGGGCGATCAGCCGCTGCAGGCCGGCAACGCGCGCGCGCCGGGCGGTTCTCGCGGCTGGCTGGCGGTCAGGCACACTGTGATGATGGCGAGATGGGTGCTGGCTCATTCGTTGTCGGTGATGGTGATCGTGCTGCCGGTGGGTGCGCTGGCGGTCAGCGCTGGCGTATAGGCGGCGCTGATTCGGGCCGGTGGCGCGCTGAAGCTGCCGGGCGCCACCGCCCGGGCGACGATGGTCCAGCTATAGATGCCAGGTTCCACCTCGCCCAGGTGGAGCACCAGTCGCTGGTTGTCGGCTGTAGGCCCCGCGACGTGCAGCAGCGGAGCCTGCGCCACGAGCGGGAACGGCTCCAGCCCGGCGGGCAGCGGGAGCTCCAGGTCGGCGCGGAGCAGGGGCTGCGCGGCCACCAGGGTGAGGCGCAGCCCGACCAACTGGCCCGGGCGCACACGCTCCCCCGCCAGTGGCGTGCCGCTGGCCGGATCGACGAGCTCCTGGTCCAGGGCGATCGGGCCGGCGACGTCGCCGGGCGGTCCGGGGGCGCGGTAGGCGAGCATGTAGCTGCTGGTGCTGGCAGCCTCGACACGCAGGGTTGCCGGGCTGCTGGCCTGCTCTTCCGGAAGGATCGTGCGGAGGGTCGTGGTGATCGGCGTGCCGCTGCCGAGCAGAGGCGTCCCGTCGAGGGTGACGCGGCGTGGCCCGGTGGTACCCGTCGCCGGTGGTTCGAGGAGCGCGGCCGCGACGCGGGCAGCGTCGTAGGCGCTGGCCCAGCCGTCGACGCCCCAGGCAGCGAGCAGCGCCCGTTCGGCGCCGGGG
>DAOUBZ010000574.1:0-4038 GCA_034432515.1 Chloroflexaceae bacterium
CGAGGCCGGCGCGCACCCGGCCAACCGGCGCCTGCTGGCCCGCGACGGCGTGGTGCGCGGCGAGCAACTGGTCGAGTTGCTGGCGCCACTCGGCTTCCGTCCAGTCGATCGGGTCGAAGCCGGCGCCGGGGGGCGCCTGGTGACCGAGGTCTTCCCGCACCCGGCGATGGTGGCCATTTTCGGCCTGGAGCGCACCCTGAAGTACAAGGCGCGGCCAGGGCGCTCCGACGCAGTGCGCCTGGCCGCGTGGCGCCGCTACCAGGCCCAACTGAGCGCGCTGGCTGGCGCCGACCCGCCGCTGCACGGCCACACCGCGCTGCTGCAGACCGACGTAGCCACACTGCGGGGCCGCGCGCTCAAGGCCTACGAGGACCAGGTGGACGCGCTATTCTGTGCCTATATCGCGCTTTACGCCCACCGCTGGGGCGCGGCGCGGTGCCGCACCTTCGGTGACCTGGAGCGGGGCTACATCTTCACGCCAGTGCCGCCCGAGCTCCGCGACGGGCCTTGATGACAGGGGGCTGGTAGCGCAAGAACAGCCTGGCAGCAGTTCGCCGGGTTATCCTCGTCGGGCCGCGGGGCAGCGCACGAGCACCAGACGATACGCGGTGATGTGCTAGTATGAGCGCTACGCGACCAGCAGCTACGGGAAGCCATTCTGGCGCAGCGTGTCTGGCGCCGCGCGCATCGCGGATAGCGTGAGGGGTCTATGCCATCTACCAATCTGGAGGGGATTCAGTTCGTGGCGGGCGCCGGCGGCGAGCGTAGCACCACCCGGGCCAACAAGGCGATCTGTAGCGCGGCGCTGGCCCCGCTGGATGCGCGGGCGGCCCAGGCAGTGCGTGATGAGGCCAACTGGCGCAAGCAGTACCCAAAGCACCTGCGCGCGCTGACCGAGGCCGGGATCACGCGCCCCGAGCACGCGCTCACCCTGGCGGCGGCGGGGCTCGCCGCGACCTGGGAGCAGTTCGAGTTCCTCCGCGACGGCGTCGCCCAGCCGTTTGCCGAGGCGCTGCGCCACCCGCTGCCCAATGCCTTTTCCAGCGTCGAGCTCCAGGGCCAGGGGCCGCAGACCATTGAGCCCTGGTCGCTCCCCTACCGCGGCAGGCAGCTGCAAGGCGACGAACTGCGAGCGCAGATCGCCCGCTGGGAGCAGGGCGACATCATCGAGCCCAGCCACGCCCGCGCCCTGCACCGGCTGATCGAGCACCCCGAGTGGTTCGATCTCTCCGACCGTACGCTGGTGCTGCTCGGCGCGGGGTCGGAGGCCGGCCCGCTGGCCGCCCTTGCGCGCTGGCGCGCCAACATCGTCGCGGTGGACCTGCCCGACCCGGCGCGCTGGCAGCGCATCGCCGGCCTGGTCTCCCGCGGGAACGCCCGCCTGATCGCACCCGTCCGGCAGCCGGTGCCACCCGGCACCCAGGTTGCGCAATGGGCGGGCCTGGCCGGCGCCAACCTGCTGACACAGACCCCGGAGATCGCTGCCTGGCTGCTGACGCTCGACCGCGCGCTGGATATCGCCGCCCTCGCCTACCTCGACGGTGAGCAGCACCTGCGGGTTTCCCTGGCCATGGACGGCATCATCGCGACGGTCAGCGCAGCCCGGCCAGACACGACGTTGATGTACATGGCCACCCCCGCCGACGTCTTTGCGGTACCCGAGGAGACCGCGCGGGCCGCGATGCGGCACATGGCCGAACTGGGCGGGCCCAGACGCGCCATGGCCGCGCTGGTCGGCGGGCTCAGCGGCGGGCAGATGCTCCAGCCCCACATCACCAGCCTGATCGCTGGCGGCAACGGGAAGCACTACGGCATCGTCGACTGCATCATCACCCAGCAGGGGCCGAACTACGCCCTGGCGAAGCGGCTGCAGCAGTGGCGCGCGATCACCGCCCGCGCCAGCGGCCAGCGGGTGGCGATCAATGTGACACCCTCGACCATGACCCACTCGGTGATCAAGAATCGCGCGCTCAAGGCCGGCTACGATGGCGCCAGCCTGTTTGGCATCGAGATCTTCGAACCCGAGACGACCAGCGCGCTCATGGCTGCGCTCTGGGTCCACGACCTGCGCTGCCGCGACTGTCCTGCCGATCCCGCCTATCCGCTGGCCAGCCCGCTGGAGTTGCTGATGGAGGGCGCCAACCACGGTGGGCTCTGGCGCTCGGGCTTTCTGCCGCGCTCGGCGCTGCCGCTCGCCGCGCTGGTGGGCTATGTGAGGAAGCCGCGTGATCGATAGACCCAGCTGGTAACAGCGGGGATGAAGTAGTCAGGAGGAGCCAATGGACAAGTTCGAGCTTTTGCAGGCCACGATCGCTCGCCAGCCTACCCCGCGCATTCCGATCGCCCTCTGGCGCCACTGGCCGATCGAAGACCAGTCCGCCGAAGCGCTGGCCGGCGCCACCCTCGCCTTCCAGCGTGAATTCGACTTCGACTTCATCAAGGTCACGCCCTCGCAGACCTTTGTTGCTGAGGACCTGGGGCTCAGCGGCGTCTACGACGGCAACCCGGAGGGCGACCTGGTCAAGGGGCCACCGCCGATCCGCTCGCTGGAGCAGTGGGAGGCGTTGCAGCCGCTGTCACCCACCACCGGCGCGCTGGCCCGCCAGTTGCGCTGCCTCGAACTGATCGCGGCCGGTGCCGGCGCGACGCCCTTCATCCAGACGATCTTCAACCCGCTGACCGTGGCTCGCTGCCTGGCCGGTCCGCAGGCCACGATCTGGCGGCGCCGCCATCCCGAGGTCTTCCAGCGCGGCTTTGCGACGATCATCGAGACCTGGAGCGCCTTCGTCGCTGCGGTGATGCGCACCGGCGCCGCCGGAATCTTCTTCTCGACCGCCGACGCCAGCTACCAGCTGATGGCCGAGGAGGAGTATCGCCGCTGGGGGCGCCCCAGCGACCTGGCGGTGGTTGAGCCCAGCCAGGCGGGCTGGCTGAACGTGCTCCACGTCCACGGCGAGGAGCTGATGTTCGACCTGGTCGCCGACTACCCCTTCCAGGTGCTGAACTGGCACGACCGCAAGGCCGGCCCCACGCTGGGCGAAGGAGCGCGGCGCTTCGCCGGCGCAGTGGCCGGTGGCCTGGCCCAGTGGGACACCCTGCTCAGCGGCACGCCCGAACAGGTGACCCGCGAGGTGCACGACGCCATCGCGCAGACCGGGGGCCATGGCACGATCATCGCCGCCGGCTGTGTGACCCCCATCCCCGTGCCCGCGACCAACATCCGCGCCGCGATCGCCGCCGCGCGCGCGCCACGCTGAGCCGCGCCAGCGGCGCGTTGCGCAAGCCCGGCCCGGCCCATCACAGGGCCGGAAACTCGCGCAGCCGCTGCTGCGGATCAACGCAGACGATGTCGACATCGGCCTCGACCAGCACCTCGCCGCGGCACTCGATGCGCTGCGTAAAGCGCCCGCGGTAGGCCGAGGTGCGCTGAAAGCGCGAGACAACCTCGATCTCGTCGCCGAGGGCAGCCGAGCGTTTGAATTTCATCTGCAACTCGTAGACCACAAAGTAGTATCCATCCTGGTTCCAGAGCTGGATCGGTCGCCCCCGTGCGCCGACGTACTCTGTGCGCCCGCGCTCCAGGTACTTCAGATAGTTCGCGTAGTAGACCACGCCGAGGCTGTCCGTATCCTCGTAGTAGATCTTATAGCCCACCCGGTGCTCCATCAGCCGCTCCTCCTGCGTGCTGCATCTTCGCGCAGCGGCATGCCACCCGCGGCATCATACGGGCACAGGCACGGCCCGTCAATTGCCGGCGACGCTGGGCCAGGGCAACGCTGAAAGACCGGGTTGCGCTTCCTCTATGCACGTCACTTCATGCCTGTGCTATACTACCTCTATCCTCTCACGCTAGAAATGCGCAGGTGACGAACCAGTCAGGCTTTTCCCCGTGACGGTGGGCTCGAACCCCTCTCAACTCGGCAAGACCCAACAGTTTCAAAGCGTTGCAAGGAGGCACCAATGGCACTTGGCGGTTATGCCAACCGGGTCGCGCATGTCGACCTGACCAGCGGCACGATCGAGTACCGGCCAATCCCC